>JAXHTJ010000235.1:0-2279 GCA_034190245.1 Halobacteriota archaeon
CATACCGGATATCCATATCCTCTATCCACCAACTCTTGCCCGTAGCAAGGGCAATCTGGATCTTCACAGCTTTGCACTTTATGCTCCATTTTTTTCACTTCCTAATATCTGATTATTTCGTTATCAATACCCGAATCGGTAACTCTTGCGTTTGTGCTTGATGGTATGTACAACGTGTTATCTATACCGCTCATCGTGATATCTGTTACGATTGTAGTCTGAGATACAGTTACAGTGTTTTGTACACCTGAAATTACTAGTTTGACGAGATTATCACTATGTATCTCTGTAGTTTCCTCTACACCAGACACAGTGATTCTTTCAACCTGTGTGGGCCGTGCGGATGGTGCGTCTGGTGTATTGATCTCGATACACCCAACAGAGGAGACAATAAGGAGAGTCATAACGGTTATCAAGAGTGCAGTTTTACTCTTCATTCTATTACCACCTCGATATTCATTTCTTCGTCAATCTCGTCCAATCTCTTTTTTGTTTCTGTTTTTTCCGGCCGTAGCATTTCACTCATCATTTTTTTTACTCCTCATCATACCAAGACGGTTTCAACTCTGAATTGTCACCGTAGCAAGCAAAGACGCCATTTGCATAGTACATCATACTTGCACCCACAGCACTACTATATGCATCATATACCTTCGAATTCTCAAAAACTTCTTTTCCTTTATACTCCATTTTTTTCACCATATATTATATAGTACTTCATACTATATAAAGGTATGTATGGTATGTTTATGAAGACTTAGTCAAACCACCAAGCATCCCATTGGGTGGCCATCGCCTTTGCTATACCTGGAAATGTTCGACTCCTTTCTTTTGTTCTCTCCTCCGGAGGGAGATTTAATGTCGCCATGTGCCAGTCGCAATCTGTACCTTTTTGTGTTTTGTACATGATTATTTTCGGCTCGACTATAGCGGTAGGTACTAGTTTAGGCAATCCTTTCAACCACAAGCATGTTGCTTTTCGTTGTGGATCGCCAAAAAAATATGGGTGTATGATCTGATCCGGTTTTCTCCAAACCGTGCTCATTATCCCTACTGGGTTTTCGATTGCTATACGTGGGATGGGTGCTTTTGCGAGTGACATAAAAAAGTCAATCGCTTCTTCTCTTTGCCGGGGCCTGTCGGGAAAACGATCCCTGTACTCAGGTTTCATCCACCTGTTGCCTGTTTTGGTTAGGTATGTGCAAGGTGGAAATGCAATCATGAGATCCCAATCATCTTCAAGAACCTCCAATACATCCCCTTGGATATGGTTTCCTTTTATCTCTGAAGGTAGAAGATCACAACTCCATGCGTCATGGCCTCTACTTTTGAATGCTTCTCTTACGATTCCTGAAAATTCACAAGCGATTAGGATTTTTTTTCTAGTCATATGAAGTCTGAAAGTTTTTTCTGAGTGATTGATTTGAATGAACCAAAAAATCGTGATAGTGTCGTCTGTTGTGGTTTTTGATTTTGAAGAAAGAGGTTAAGGGAAAGTTGTTTTTTCGATTTTGATTTTTTTGATTGGAAAGGTATGGATGATTGAAGGGGCCTACACGGATCTTTATATATTTTTCGTTCTGTTGATATTACTACTTCTGCGTGCTTGCATTCGATTTTGAGATGTCCTATAGGAACTTGGACGGGTAGCAGATTGAGAAGTATATAGTTGTTTGATCTAATCGTTTTGAGCTTAAACTCTTTTTCAATTCCGGATATAAGCTCTAATAGAGGGGCTTTGTTGATATCTGGGATAGAATACCATGTATGTGTGCAAAAGATATTTCCATGACGTTCAATTATACCAAGCCGTGTTAATTTCGACAGATGACGGTTTATGGTTCTGCGTGAAGTACGTTTGAGGATTGCCGATATATCTTTCGAGTAGCAGTAATAATTGTGTTTTGCAATGTAGGAAAGAATGAAGAGGTCCAGGTAGTAGATTCTTCTTGTTTGTTTTTTTGATGATTCAGAAGGGAAATATTTATATATGTTGGGAATTGAATACATATTATCATTCCATGTGTTAACACCATGATGCTGTTCATCTGTCCCCTCTTTGAGGGGGGTGTTAATTTTTTTTTATAAGTAGTTATAAGAGATGTGTAATAATCTTTTCTATTGTTCTACATAGACCAAACGATTTCAATAACCCCCCTTCTTCCCAACTTTTATATCTCCAGAATAAGGTTCTTTTTTACTATGCGGTATATATCTGGCCCTTTTCATTCTATCGACATTAGGACGACATAACGCAATTTTTTTTGTATCACTTCTTC
>JAXHTJ010000236.1:0-2229 GCA_034190245.1 Halobacteriota archaeon
TTCTTTATTTCAACCTCTGCCATAACATTACCCTCCTTAAATAAATCAATTATCCGCCTACTGTAACCTCATCTACATGTTTGAGAAATATATCTAGTATTGGCTTGACTCTGTCATCTGCCATACCCTCTCCAATGGGAAATCCATACTCCATCCCAAATACCCTGTACTTCGCACCGGCAAAAGGATGATACGATAAAAGATCGACACCTTTAACTGAAGAACCTAGCCCCTCTACAAACTTCGCCGTCGCTTCCATGTTCTCCGATGAATCATTCCGCCCTGGTATGATCGGTATCCGTATCCGCATATCTATACCCTTGTCTGCTATCCGCCTTACATTAGCAAGTATAAGCTCATTACCAAGCCCTGAATAATCCTTGTGTATCTTCGTATCCATATTCTTGATGTCAAATAATACCAAATCAGTAAACTCTAATACCCGCTCATAATCCTCCCACGGTGCATAACCACATGTGTCCAGCGCTGTACGTATGCCCTCCTTCTTTGCTGACTCCATCAATCCACATAGAAAATCAGGCTGCGCCATCGGCTCTCCACCACTGACTGTCATCCCCCCTCCTGAATTCTCATAAAACAACTTGTCCTGAAGAACCTCCGCCATGACTTCGCTAACTGTCATGATCTTCCCCCAGCATATCAACGCATCCTCCTTGCATGCCTTTATACACTGAAAACAAGAACTGCATAGACCCTTGTCTATATGAGGCTTACCCTCTGTATCCAAAGAAAGCGCACCTGTCGGACAAACAGATAAACACTCCCCACAACTCGTGCAGTTCGATACATACGGAAAAACCTCCGGATAACGCCGCTTCCCCTCAGGATTATGACACCACTCACAATCCAGGTAACACCCCTTGATAAATACTGTGGTCCGTATGCCAGGACCATCATTCGTACACATCCTCTGTATATCATTTACAACACCAAAAATTAGATCTTCTCCCATAACTAACCCCTACCCCTCACTTTCTGTGTCCTCAAACCCAGAACCTCCTATCGTAGCGTTGATGCCTCCCTCCTCATATATCTCAAGCGTAGGATTCAAAAACGTAGGCTCCATTGACTCCCACTCGCTTAAACCCCACTCTTTCCCCATCCATAAATACTTCTCCTGACACCAATTGTGAAAAGGAAGCAAATCCACCCTGTCTACAAGCCTCGGCAATGACTTCAAAAAATCAACAACCTGCCTGTGAAACCTCCCTGTATCATTGTACTCCGGTATTATCGGTATCCGAACCCATATCGGATGACCAACCTCGCATATCCGCCTTAGGTTCTCCAAAACAAGCTTGTTCCCCACTCCGGTCATCCGCTCATGCTCTGATGAATCCAAATGCTTCAAATCGTATAACACCAAATCCACATTCTCCAAAATCGGACGGAGTATCTCCCATGAACAGTTCCCTGTCGTGTCCATACATGTGTGAAGACCCTTCTGCTTTGCTCGCGTCAAAAGCTCCAAAAGAAACTCAGGATGAGCAGTCGGCTCGCCTCCGGTCACTGTCATACCTCCTCCTGAATTACTGTAAAACGGCTCATCACGCATTACCTCTTCGAGTACCTCCTCCACTGTATACTCTTTGCCTACAACCTCCAATGCACCAAACTTGCACGCTTCAACACAATCCATACAAAGATTGCAGCGCTCTTGTATAATCTTGTGATATGTCGATAACTCACTCAAGGCCTCCTCAGGAGGTATCGGCGCATTGATCGCATCATTAGCACAGGCATCAAGACATGCACCACATTGAACACATAAACGCCTCTTCCAGTATATCTCAGGATATAATGCCTGCGTCTCAGGGTTGTGACACCATGCACACCGCATATTGCAACCCTTGAAGTATACATTCGTCCTAAAACCAGGACCATCATTAACTGAAAAATGCTGTATGTCGGTTATCAATATCTTCTTGTCCATATTGTATTCTCCTTTTTCGCTCTTTCAGTCTATTCTTTATCGATCACTCCTTGTTTTCCGGTTTGCGCCGAAATACCTCCCCACGGAGCAAGCTCAAACCCCATACATCTATATCTCCCGATAGCTCATCCTGCTCCAACTCATCACTGAATACCGGCGACTTGCACTTGGGACATCGCCGATATGCATCAGGCCCAGGATCCGCTACCCGACAAATGAACTTAAACTCATCTCGTAAACCCTCATGACCACATTTCTCACACTTTAAAGCCATT
>JAXHTJ010000237.1:0-2186 GCA_034190245.1 Halobacteriota archaeon
GGGTCGATTAGAATACGTAAAATATAAAACCCAAGTGGCAATGATACTGCCCCCACCAGAAAAGAAGTTAATTTATCACCAGTTCTGTAGCCATAGACAATTGGGATTATTATAGGGATAAAAAGAAAAGCAAAAAAGATAAAAAGACCTATCAGAATATTCTGCGAATATTTAGACGGTATCCACAATAACGCATACAAAACAGCAACTGACAATGGTACAACAATCGCCCGATTTATCTTCATTTTATCCATATCATCCTCCAAAAATATAAGGAGATGGTTAACCACCTCCATACTCAATTTGTGTGGCATAACCGTTGCTTTCTGGGTCTGACACCTCGTTGTCCAGCCAGTAGCTATCCTCGGAAACATTCCATTCTGTGTCATCTGGCTCATCAAACAATTCAGTAACTTTCTCTTCTGCTTTTTCGTATTCATCTGGTCCCCATATTATATGCCCCAAAGTATCATGATGTGCATTTGCAACCACGAAAATGTCCGATTCTCCTGTCGTTTTCCTATCCCAAAAATTATTCGGTGCGTAATCCAGTGTATACTTAACGCCTTCCTCGGTTAAATATACCTGTAGTCCGTGGTATAGCTGATCAAGCGTGATTTCACCACTATAATACTTGATGCTTTCCTCAATCACGTGTATGACAATGCCGTAGGTATAACATATCGTACGTTCCGATTCCACCGATCACGTCCATTTTGCCATCATCATTCAAACTTGATAGTGAGATGGCATGATGTATCACAGCATTCTCTACCACTGTGAGGTCAACGTCATCAACGTAGTAGAATTTACCATCTGCTTCATTATACCTCACAAGGATAGATATCATATCCAAGTTTGGATTTAACGCTTGTAAGACACTGCTGAGTGGCAAGTTCTTTAGTATGTCCTCTTCCGCTAATATGTTTACCAAGTATAGATACACGATTAGGTCCTTTTCAATCGTTAAAATGAAATACTCTGCTCCAACACCGTATCCAGAGTAAAAACCTGTATTTACATTTTGATCTATATCCAGAGCAATCAGAGTCAAATGATCCTTTTCGGTGTCTAACGGATATTCAGTCCTGGTCTGGAATGCTATACCCTCCGATGTTAACACACAGTCCATGCCTATCATGTCAGGACGATAGGCTATATCTTGGTTGTTCACTTCCACGTCACCAGTTGGATCTGTCATGAATTTATTCCATCTTGGTAACTGCCATAGTCTTGCGTGATATCTAGGACGAACGCTGGTAATTTTATCTGCTACACCATCACCTTCTATCCATTCACCGCTTACAGGATCATAGACAAATCGAGGCAGTTGTCCTGTAGGACTAACCTCTTTCCAACCTTCTCCTATTATCTCTGATTTTACAGTAGTTTCATTTGTGTTCTCCCAAGCCAAATTTATTGGCTCACCAGGATCGCCTTTTTCATATACCCATCCTATGCCAAGATGTCTCGACCACGTCCATTGCGGATAATCAAAACCAAACCACCAAGTTGGCAGATCTTCTTCACTCCTAAGCGCCCCCATATTTTCTGTTGTTAATGACCTTCTTTCACTTTTCCTTGCATGCCTATCGAGCCACCAGGGTGGCGGATCATCTTCATTCGTAAGAACTGTTATTTTTTCTTTTGAGATAACCTTTCTCTCGCCTTTCCTTATTGTGAATACCTCTTCTCCCTCTTTTATCGCAATAGATTTAGCTTTCACTGGCATCTTCTCTTGCTTCACAACAAGAGTTTCGACTTCGAATCTCTTCTCTAGATCATTCCCCGAATAAGCCTCTTCTACTGTTAGATTTCCTTTCTCAAACTCATAGGTAGTGGTTGATTTGACTTTTACAGTGTGTTCTTTCATCCACTTTTCCATTATTCCTTTAGAAGCGCTGCCTGCCACCGGCAGACATGTCGTCATCAGAAGCAATATCACAACAAAGATAGTCCCCATTGCTATTCCTTTCCTTTTCATGTTTTATCACCTCCTTTTAATTTATTATACATTGTTAAAGGTTTTATCACATATATAAGTTATTATGCCCAACACTTATAGGTGCAGGGCTTGTTAGTAAACTTTTTACAAAAGTTTAACCAAAACAAGGGATGCAGAGCATCCCTTTAGTCCAATCTCTACGAGATTGGACACCTCTCAGGCTGGAGGTGTCCAGCCATAT
>JAXHTJ010000024.1:0-22521 GCA_034190245.1 Halobacteriota archaeon
CTCAAATCCTCCTTTGAAATCTTTTCCTTCATCTCTAAATGATCCCGATATCTCTCGATACATATGTCTATAAATATGATTACACCGCCAATTATCAACAAACCCATTCCAAACCTTACACCAAAAAGCATGTCACTCTCTTCAACATCGGGACTATATAAAGGAAAAATGCTGATGGCACTAAGAAGAATGATTCCTACAAGAAATATCACAACACCGGTCCATCTTGTGATTTTGTTTCCTTTCATCTTCATATTTTCACCTTTTTACCCTTTTACCTTTTTTCGGCCATTTTTGGTTAGATGATATTGATACTCTGACTTACTTAAACGTATCTCTCACTCAGGTATTCTTCGAATGAAAGACCACCTGTTTTAAATCACGAGTGTTTGATTGTTCTGGTGTCGGTATTGAAACATCGCAGAACGAAAAATACTCAGCAATGAATCAGGGTTATGATGATTAAAATACTGGATTTTTTTTGGAATTATCTTCGCCTAATAAAAAATACAGCCACTTTCTATGATCTATTCAACTTTCCCAGTTCCCTTCTCATATTGTCCCAGTGGCTCCCCTGCCAGTAGACCCTGCCACACCGCCTGCAAACCCAGAAATCAGCCCCCTCCTCCACCATCCGTTCTGGTACGTAAACCTTATCCAGAAGTTCAATCTCAGTACGGTTATCAACTTTTCTGATGATTGCGTTGCAGACGCTGCATCTCATCATCTTCGGCTCCAATTCTATATTATATTCAGCTGACAGTTCCCACAGTTGTTCCATAACCTTATCAGGTTTCATGTAATGATAGCCCAATTTATATCTTTCAGCCCTCTGTGCAAGAGTTCTGTCCCTTGTTATCAAAATCCTGTCACAGGCCTTCGATATTATAAGCAAGAGATCATCCTCTTCCTTGAAGTTGACTTTGACGTCTTTTATGTAGAGCGTATCATAACCAAGTATCCTCAGCCATGTCACAAGACGCCCTAGCATTCTGTCGACGATAAATTTTCTATCATTCATCTTGCAGGAAGTCCCCTTCATCTCCGATTACTATCTTTTTAGTCATGGTAGCAGGGTGATATGATCCGGGATTTCTACCGGCTGTTGGCCCAACAACACCATGTTTGAATTTATCTCCTTCACATTTAGGTGCATAAATTAGCGTATTTGAGTTTTTGATATAACAGAGATCGACTAATCGGTAAGATCCTTCTACAGACAAAAGAATTGGTTCTTCTAGCACAATCTCACATGGTGATGCATAAGTCAGAAAGTCAGAACTTCCCAATTCTCTTGGAATGCTGAAATGAATGTAGCCATTATCTTCATAATTGACGTATTCTACTGGGATATCTCTCAAATTTTTAACTAATTTCTCTTCGATTCGGACCGATACATACGCTTCATGTACAAAATCCATATTTTCCCTTATATAAGGATTTTTAAGTAAAATCAACTCATCATCTCTCTTCAACGCTCCTGAAGGAATTTTAAAATAGAGATAATCTTCATCCTCATGATCCACGTATTCCAAATAGTTACCTATAGTCTCATTTAGCTCGCTCATCTTATCTTTTTCAATTCGAATCAGATGATATGCCGGCCTTGCGAAGTATATTTTATTTGGATAAGGGTTTTTGTAGATGTAGAGGCTTATGCTTCCATCTTCCTCAAAAACTCGATAGAGGTGTAGACTCGTCTCATCTGAATGGATCAGGACTCCGTAGTGCCCCTCAGAATTTAAATTGAGCTTTATAAAAGGTTTTACCTCAGAGAGGCTAATAATTTCATCAGACCCGTAGTATCTTATATCGACATCACCTTTTGAAACAGACTCTCCGGGGTTTAAATCAATCTCAGAGGAAAATCTTGCGTTACGCGGATTCAGAGGAACACCGAGCAGGAGGGAAATCGGATTTCCAACCTTCGCCTCTTCGAGGATTATTGTGCCATCGTCCTTTACATTCATAAAAACCATTCTTCGTGGGATATGATCAGCGAATCCACCGTACGCTTTAGGATAATTTTCCACCACCACAATGCCTTTGAATCCCGGAATTAGGGGATAAGTCCCTATATATTCAACATTTGCGTAACGTGTTTCATTTGTGAGAAGGGAAAAGACACTCATGACAAGGATGCTTATTAACAGACAAAATAGGAGGAGTTTAAAGGAAAATTTGAGTAACTTCCTTTCTGTTGGTATCTTTAAGCAACCTGCTATTCCAATTAATCCACTCAGAATACCCAACAAAAGATAGTTCAAAAGATACCTGTAAGAAAAATCGCTGCACAAAATAATGATAAAGGCCAGATATGGAATCAGACCTACAAAAAATGATTTAGTTTTTGATTTCAACACGCTTCCGAATATGAAAGCCACCACTCCGGGTAAGATTAAAGCCAGGAGAAAGGTAACTGCAGCAGTTGCGAATATGTATTCATTCTCGCCCTCGTAGTCCATAAAAAATCTTGATATCAGTGGGAGAATTAGAACGGTTCCAAATAAAAATGTCAACCCAACTTTTAGCTTTATCTTCATAATTTGGTCTCTATTGACAAGTTATTTTAATGTTCGTGTCAATCATAGGGCTGTGAGAAGAGAGGTATTGTGGACTGAGAAGTATAGGCCGATGAGATTCGGGGAGATTGTTGAGCAGAGTGACGTTGTAAGACATCTCCGATCGCATGTTCAAGAGGGTAGCATCCCAAACCTCCTATTCTACGGTCCGGGAGGAACAGGGAAGACTTCTATGGCCTATGTTATATCACGAGAGCTTTATTCTGATTTCGGAGATGAAAACCTGACATATCTTGATGCTTCAAGTATTTTTAAGATGGGAAAGAGCTATCTTAAATCAGAAGTGAGGTTTAAGCGATTTTACGATGATTACAAACCAGTAATTGGTATATTCAAAGATATAATAAATGAATATGCAAGTTTGGCACCTTTAAATGCTGATTTTAAGCTTATATTTTTCAACAATGCTGAATTTTTGACCATAGATGCCCAACAGGCTTTGAGAAGGATAATAGAAAAGTTCAACCGCACTACAAGGTTCATCTTTGCCACCACCCGCTCTTCAAAGCTGATCTCTCCGATAAGATCGAGATGTTTGAATCTGCACTTTAAGAGAATATCCGATGAATCGATGTCCAGGTTGATCAGATCGATAGCAAAGGCAGAAGGTGTAAGAGTTACAGACGACGGGATAAATGCTGTCGTTTATGTTGCGAATGGAGACGTCAGAAGAGCCATAAACGCTTTACAAGCTTCGTTTGTTGTCAACTCGAAGGTAGATGCCAACACCGTCTTCGAGATTACGAAGTCGATAAAATCCGGAGAGGTGGGTGAGCTGATTGATCTTTCAATTGGTGGTGATTTTATGGGGGCAAGAGAGATCATAGACAGGTTGTTGATCGATCAGGGTCTCTCAGGGGAGGAGATCTTATCTCGTGTCAATATTGCTGTACTTGATACCGGTATGTCCGAAGAGAAGATGGCTCGGCTCCTGGCATTGATTGGTGATACGGATTTGAAGGTTTTGGAGGGGCTTAACGATCGGATACATCTGGAAGAGATGTTTTCAAAGTTTCGCGGAGATTGATCTTTCATGCAGACAAAGATCATCACAGAAGGAAGGACGAAAGTTCTGGTACCGATCTTAGATGAGAGCGACAATTATCCACCATCATCGGCTCCGGTATTCTACAACCCGAAGATGGAGCTGAATAGGGATATCAGCGTAGCATGCATATCGTCCTTTTCTGGGGAAGAGGAATTATCATATGTAGATGCACTTGCTGCAACCGGAATTATGGGTCTTCGTGTTGCAAATGAAGTGGAGGGCTTGGACGTGACTATCAATGACAGAAGCAGAATGGCTTATGAGACCATCCTTGAGAATGTGAAGATGGCAAGAGAGGGTATCAAAGTCCATAACGAAGATGCGAATATTCTTCTGCGAAGGAAGAGATACGATATAATCGATATCGATCCCTTCGGTTCTCCGGTGCCATTTCTGGATTCTTCATCCTCTTCGGTTGAAAAGCTGCTATGCATAACAGCCACCGATACCGCCCCTCTCTGCGGCGCTCATAAAAAAGCGGGTATCAGAAGGTATTCGGCCGTTCCTCTGAATACCGAATATCACAAAGAGGTGGGTGTACGCATCCTGCTGGGTAAGATAATACGGGATCTGGCGGCGTATGACAAATCAGGACGGCCTTTACTCTCCTTCTCCTCTCGGCATTTCTTAAGGACATATGTCTCCGTTGGAAAGGGCGCAATAGAAGCGGATAAGTCAATTAAAGAACTCGGTTTTATTCTGAACTGTACCAATTGTGGTTACAGAAATAGTGAAAAGGGGCTTGTGATCATCGGTCTTAAAGAATGCCCAAGGTGTGGCTTTAGCTTGGGTCTGGCAGGTCCCCTATATCTCGGAAAGATCCACGACAGAATATTCTGCGTAAGAGTCATAAAAGAGCTTGAGGCAAGAAAACCGGGAACTTGGGAAAAGGCGATCAATATAGTACAACTCTGCTCAGAAGAGATGGATCTTCCATACTATTACGAGCATCACACGATCTGTAAGAGACTCAAGATATCTGCCGGACCACTGGACAATCTGATATTTTGTCTGAGGGAGGGTGGATTCACTGCTACAAGAACACATTTCTCAGGGACTTCCTTTAAAACGGATGCGAGTATTGACGTGATAGAAGAGATAGTTGGGGGTTGCACCCACTCTAGCCTTCAATCCCACTTTCGTTAGCGCACTTTAAATAAAAGAACAGTCGTTAAAAGGTTATAATCGGGCTTTCAGCCCGATCTTTTATTTAAGCTTTTTCAATGCTTCTATCATCACCTTCGAATAAATATCACCAACACCAAGGCCAGTAGCGCAATTATCACTGAAATTATCCAGTACCATGGAATAACTCGTGGTTCTTCCGCTGGTGGTAATATGGTTGGTGTTACTGTTGGTGAAATTGTCGGTGTAGACTTGGATGAGTCAATCGGTATTGTTATTATAGGTGTCGATTTTTCATCTTTAAACAGTGCGAAGACCGTGAAATGAGACACTTCCACACTTGCCGTATTGGTCGCAGTATCGACCTTGGTTTCGAGGGGGAGCCATTCTGTGTCATTCCACACCTTGATAACTACTGTTTCGCCCTCTGATAAATCGTAAGAATCGAACTCAAAGATTATCGTTATCGCCGGATCAAAAGTCGCACCATTGGGTGCGATATTACACGCGTAAATTGTTCCGCCCACCTTTGTATAACTGATGCTAACCGATTTTAGTGGTTTTCCGTCTGCATCAAGTGCGGTTGTTCCTTCCGGGATTATCAATTTGGCTTTGCCGTCAGAAGATTCCTCGGTGTAATTGGATTTAACTACTCCCTGTGAATCGGTCTTTATTTCGGATGGTATGAATCCTCCGCCACCGCCTCCGCCACTGGCACGGCCCTTGTTACCGTTAGTGGGTTTTTCTTCTGTTGTGAAGCTCCATGTTTCTGACGTACTTTCCGCTAACGAATTATCTGAGACTGCATACCACTGATAGGTAGTGCTGTAGCTCAAACCGCTCCACGTAATCTGAGCATCGGAATCATTTATAACATTGGTCACGGTTCCTATAATCTGATCGTTGGAAGCATTATAGAATCTTACACTCATTTTGTTTCCATTTGGATCGGTTGCATGTACTTTCAATGTTGCGCTTTTTTGAACGCCGGTTTTTCCATCCGTCGGTGCAACATTGGTTGGTTTATTTGGTGGACAATTATCCGTCAATGGAAAATTATCGCCACCGTTTGATATATTTCCTGATGAGTTGTATGGAAGAAGCGTATCACCAAGTCCATCACCATTGATATCAACGCCAGAATAATCTGACCAGTAGTTACCGCCTAAGTTAGGACCGCCGATAATGTTTGTTCCACCAGTTTTTGTGATGTTCAGGATGTTGTTTCCGTTATCCATGATGTTGTTTGTGTTGTTGAAGTAATTATTGTAGATGAGGTTATTGTTGCTGGAAAATGGAAAACCAGTTATTAAGACGCCGTAGTAGTTATTCGAATTTACTATGTTTCCTGTGATAGTGTTGTTTCTCGAGGCCATCAGCTCGATGCCGCAGTCGTTGTCAGATGCGATGTTATCAAAAATGTTACAGTAACTGGCGTTTTCAAGATAGAAACCTGACTTATAGGTTAATAATCCAGTTGCCCCTGTCACCGTAAAACCGCTTATATTCACATAATCCGCAGTCACCCTGAAGACATGACCATATTCCAATTCTATTAAATTCGAAAGAACAATCGTATCGGTAGGATTTCCAGAGGTTGAGCGAATTGTTAAAGACTTGTTTACGTCCACGGTTTCATTATACAAACCCTGATCAACTGTGATTGTATCGCCGGCACTCGCATTATCCACAGCTGCTTGAATGGTTTCAAAGTCCTCTCCTGTGTCTATGTTGTGGATGGGATAGTCTACAACAGTGAAATCTGTTTGTGCTGAAACTGTGACATTTTCGTCTTCTACTGTTACTGTATAATCACCAAATGGCCAGATTGTCGTATCAAATATAGCAGAGATCGTTCCATCAAAAAATACTTGACCCAGTGTTTCAATAATGGTGCCATTTCCTTCAACAACTACGCTGAAGATTGTCCCAAATGCTCTGTTCGTTCTGCCATTCACCAAAAGGTCTTTTCCTTGAATTATATCAGATATTGGATCAAGTGTGAGGTATGGATAATCCACTGTAACTACTCTGGTATCAAAATCATCATCAGTAACATTAAGGAGATACAGCATCGGTAATCCAGTAACCTCACCTGCTATATATTTCATGGCTTCCTCGAATGGTGGATAACCTTCACCGGTCTTGTAGCTCTCTACCAGGGTTACTCCATCACCCATCGGATGCACAGCATAGACAGTATAGAAGCCCGGTATGAATTCGGTAACATCTGAAAGCTCTGTTTCATTATCATACCACGCCATATCGCTGGCCGATATCTCCTCATCAAATAAGTCGCTGGATATATTTAATTTTACATAAGCTGAAATGTTATTTCCTTTAATAACAATTACTACGTGGTCAGGATCACCAATCGTATTCCCTTCTATCTCAAGCTTGTCCACAGAGGAAATCAAGATGTCTGTTACAGTAAAATCAATATCATCTCCTCCACCTACAGCCTGTACCATCGGCACAACGCAAGCACCCATCGAGGCTATCAAGAGCCATACAATAGCAACAGCTTCTAACTTCACATATCTCATGTTTATTCACCCATATTATCATTTTTTAATAATTTATACAATTAACGTAGCATTTTATTACTAATAGTATATAAAACCTACTATTTAATTATAATTTAATGAAAGGTTTGAAAAATCGTATTAATCGTATTAATTGTATCTTTTTAATTTTTTTAAAAAAAACCTTGATGGAGATCCTATCGAAAGTATCAATAGGGTGAAGAGCAAGAGGAAAGTGGCAATGACCAAAGATCTGTATATTCCAGGACCAATCACAGTGAGACAAGAAGTGCTCGACGTTATGAGGAATCCACCCTACGGACACAGAGCAAACGAGATCTCAGAACGCTTAAAGCGAGTGAGGGAGAATGTAAAGAATTTGCTTTATGTTGAAGATGACTACGTTTGTGAGCCTTATGAGATCATTATTTCGACATCTTCTGGAACTGGCCTTCTCGAGGCTGGAGTAAGAAACTGTGTCGATAAAAGGTGCCTGAATGTGAGTATCGGCGCTTTTGGCAACCTATGGCACAAGATCGCAAGAGCAAACGGAAAGGAGGCTGACCTTCTGGAGTTTGAATGGGGAATAGCGGCTGATCCGGGAAAAATTGAGGAGAAGCTGATGGGTGGTGAATACGATGCTGTCGCGGTTACACAGAATGAAACCAGTACCGGTACACGTAACAACCTTGAAGAGATCGCAGAGGTTATAAGAGCGATGAAAGAGAGCCGTCCCATCACATTCATGGTCGATGCCGTAAGCTCTATGGGTGGCGATAAGATCGAGGTTGGCAGGCTTGGAATTGACCTAATTGTTGGTAGCTCTCAGAAATGCATGGGGCTTCCTCCCGGAATTGCTATTGCAGCGGCAAGTGCTGAAGCAATCGAGAAAGCTTCAAATGTAGAGAACCGGGGATACTATTTCGACCTTCTCGAATTCAAAAAGTCAAATGCGAAACTGCAAACACCATCAACGCCGTGTGAGGCTCTATTAGATGCGCTTGACTATCAGTTGGAGTACATATTGCAGGAAGAAGGATTGGAAGAGCGCTTTGAAAGGCATAAGAGGCTCGCACTGATCACAAGAAAATGGGCAAAAGAGCATTTTGAGTTATTCCCTGATGAGAAAGATGCATCGAATACCGTGAGCTGTATCAGAAATACAGAGGAGTTAGATCTCGATCTATTGAAATCGGATCTGGCAGGAAAAGGTTATTTATTTGATTCAGGTTATAGGGGACTTCGAGAGAAGGGGATATCGACATTCAGAATTCCACACATGGGTGACAGAAGGGAGGAAGAGTTGGTTGGGTATCTGAAGGATATAGAACTTCTCATAAACACGGGGTGAGAAAATGGAAGGGATTGAAGAGGTTGTTTCTCAATATGATCGTGAAAAGATAAGAATCGGTGTTTTGGGCTCACACTCTGCTCTGGAGATAGGTTTTGGCGCCAAGCAGGAGGGTTTTGAAGTTGTGGTCGTCTGCCAGAAAGGAAGGGAAAAGACTTACACAAAGCACTACAATAACCTATTCGACCATATTCTCCTTTTGGATAAATTTTCTGACATGATAAAAGGAGAAAATCAGGAGAAGTTGCGGGATTTGAACACGATATTTATACCAAATAGATCTTTTTCAGTCTATGTAGGGTATGACAACATAGAAGATGAGCTTAAAGTGCCCCTCCTTGGAAACAGGTATATGCTAAGAACAGAAGAAAGGGGCATGCCGAGAAATCAACATTATCTGCTGAAAACGGCGGGTATCAAGACACCAAAGATATTCGACTCAAGTGAAGATGTGGACCTACTGGCGGTGGTAAAAGTTCCTGAGAAGGGGAGAAGTATAGAGCGTGCATTCTTTTACGCATCGTCCCCTGAAGAGTTCAAGAAGAGGGCAGAAGAACGGATAAGTAAAGGAATTATTTCTCAAGAGGATTTGGATAAATCGATAATAGAGGAATATGTTGTTGGAGGCAAGTTCAATGCAAACTTCTTCTGGTCACCCTTATCAGGCGTGGTAGACCTATTGGGCTTCGATAGGAGAATTCAGACAGATATAGACGGGGTTTTGGACTTGCCTGCTGATGAACAACTGGAGGCAAGAATACCAGCACAGAATATAGAGATAGGGCACATGGGAGCAACAATGAGGGAGTCCCAGCTGGAGATGATCTTTGAAGCGGGGGAGAAGTTTGCCAGCACCTGCAAAAAGGAGTATCCACCCGGAATGATTGGCCTTTTTGCACTCCAGGGAGCAGTGACAAAGGATCTCGAGTTCTACGTATTCGATGTCAGCCCAAGAATACCAGGATGTCCATGTGTTGAGGCCACTTCCCCCTATATGAAGTACAAATATGGAAGAGAGGTTGGTCCGGGAAGAAGGGTTGCAATGGAGATAAAGCAGGCAGCTGATCAGGATAATATGGATATGATCGTGACTTGATATGAACTCAGAAGAGCTACATAATGAGGCGAAAAGATTGTTACCAGCAGGAGTTAGCTCTCCCGTTAGAGCATTCAAGCCTCACCCAATATATATCAAGAGTGGACTTGGTTCAAAGATAAAAGACGTAGATGGCAGGGAATATATCGATTACTGCATGGGATTTGGACCGCTTATACTTGGTCATGCAAACCCATATTTGATAGAGAAGGTGAAGAAGCAGATCGATCATGGAGCTCTATTTGGTGCACCGATCGAGCAGGAGATAGTCCTTGCAAAGAAGATAATAGAGTATTATCCACTGGATATGCTTCGTTTTGTAAATACGGGTACTGAAGCAACTATGAGTGCACTCAGAGTCGCAAGAGGCTACACTAAGCGTGACAAGATAATCAAGATAGAAGGGGCTTTTCATGGAGCCCATGATGCCGTTCTTGCAAAAGCAGGATCTGGAGCGGCAACGATTCCAAGCTCACCTGGTATACCCGAGGATTTCACAAAGAACACTATTCTTGTCCCCTATAATGACATAGATGCGATCAAATCTGCGATAAGCGAAAATAAAGACGAGATTGCGGCTCTCATCATCGAACCGATAATGGGTAATGTTGGAGTTGTGCTTCCTCTAGATGGTTATCTCGAGGAGGTCAGGGAAGTGACATTGGAGAACGATATAGTCCTGATATTCGATGAGGTGATCACGGGCTTCAGAATCGGTATGGGCGGCGTTCAATCTCGATTAGGCATAGTTCCGGATATGACGACACTTGGAAAGATTGTCGGTGGAGGATTCCCAATAGGAATCTTCGGCGGTAAAAGAGACATTATGGAGCGGGTCGCTCCGTCAGGGGATGTCTATCAGGCCGGAACCTTCAGTGGTAATCCTGTCTCACTTACAGCGGGAATCTCGGTTATCGAAGTTCTTGAAAGGGAAAACGTTCACAAGAAGATCGATGATATGGGAGATAAATTCAGAGATGGTTTAACTGAAGTCGTCGGCGATCTTGGCCTTGATTATGTGGTTCAGGGTATCAGCTCTATGTTCCAGATATTCTTCACCGATGGTGATGTCAAAGACTATGCTGATGCGAAGAGATCGGATCTTAATTCTTTCATGAAGATGTTCAGGTCGATGCTTAATGAAGGTGTCTTCCTACCTCCATCGCAGTTTGAGACCAATTTCATCTCTTTTGCACACACTGACGAGGACATGGAAGTGACACTTGCCGCTTATGAGAAGTCTTTGAAGTTGTGATCTACACCTCATTTACTAAATCTTATATTAATTGAGTCCGAGTGCTTATTCAGCCCTTCTGCATTTGCAAGATCTATTACACAATCTTTAATGCTGCTCAATCCTTTCTTTGACAACATCTGAACAGGTATCTTCTTTACGAAGTGGTCAACTGATAGTCCAGAGAGTGCTCTAGCATAACCTGCCGTCGGCAAGATATGGTTTGCTCCAGTCGCATAATCTCCTGCAGCAACAGGTGAGAAATTGCCGATGAAGATCGAACCAGCATTTGTTATCTCCTTTGCGACCTCTGCGGCACCTGAAACCATAATCTCGATGTGCTCAGGGGCATAAAAGTTAGCGATACTTATCCCTTCCGAAAGGCTCTTCACAAGCAAAATTGTGCCATTTTCCACGTCACCAATCTCTTTCTGGACGGCTTCGGCCAATTTCTTGGACGACGTAACAAGTATTGCAACAGAGTGCTCACCATGCTCGAGCTGAGCACTCATATCGCTTGCGACAACCGGCGCCTTTGCAGTATTGTCAGCAAGAATCATAATCTCACTTGGGCCAGCCGGAAAATCAATCTCCACTGTGTCTCTGAGCAGTTCCTTTGCAGCCGCAACATATATATTCCCGGGACCAACAATCTTTTCAACCCTAGGGATGGTCTCGGTGCCGAAGGCCATTGCAGCTATCGCCTGTGCCCCACCAACCTTGAATATCTGATCTGCGCCAGCGATATCAGCGGCAACCAGGGTAAGACTATTGATAGTTCCATCGGATCCTGGTGGTGTGCACATGATTATGTGTCTTACACCTGCGATCTTTGCAGGTATTATCGTCATAAGTGCTGTGGAGGGATACGAAAAATTACCACCTGGAACGTACGCTCCAACAATACTCAGTGGAACAAAATTCTGTCCGATCGAGATTCCGGGAGCGAATTCCTCCATCCAATCCTCCCTCTTCTCTTTTTTATGATATGACGATATGTTGGCCGCAGCTTTCTCAATCTGCTTAATCAATTTGGGTTCGACCCCATCTTTTGCAGTCTCCATCTCTTCTTCAGTAACCCGTAATGATTCAAGTTTTGCGCCATCAAACTTTTTGGTGTATTCGATAAGAGCTTTATCGCCCTTCTCCGGCACTCTTGCCAGTATACTGCTGACATCTTCCATCGCTTCAAATATCAATGATTCTCTGTCCATCAGTTGATCTATCTCTTCCTCACTCAAGTCATTTAATTGTATAATTCCCATTGCATCGCCCTCACAACCTTCAAATATCGGTAGATCAAGAAACTTTAAAAAGTTTCACCATTTACAAACGCATCACATCTTCATTGTGATACGACGTATCTCACCTTCGGCTAGAAGCCTGGATTATCTGATGTTATCTAAAAGATACACATCATATATCTTATTTTTTGTTATTGGTCTTGGAGTTGTGATTTTATAAGGATGGGTGATAAAATGGCTCTACTCCATTTGTTTTGATCCGCATGTTTACCTCACATTCATCAAAAAGGTGGAGGCAAACCTGTTCGAAAGAAGGGGCAGAATACCGAAGTATAGCAAATTTAATGATAATCAATGGATGAAGAATTATTATAAGATAAAAGGATCACCGATCAAAAAAGAGGAGGTAAAAATGAAAGTTACAATGTACTCAACACGGACATGTCCCTTCTGCTATATGGAGAAGAGATTTCTCAAGAAGAACAAGATCGAATTTGAGGAGATTAATGTTTCAAAATACCAAGATGCTGCAAGAGAGATGATAGAAAAGAGCGGGCACACAGGCGTTCCTCAGACTGATATTGATGGGAAGATAATCGTCGGATTCAATAAAGAAGCTCTGATAAAAGAATTGGGTCTCTGATCACCAGAGTGACCCTCTATAATGCCCCGTCACCGGGCAGCCCATACACCTATCCCCGTGAATTGTACAATCCTTACAGTTAAAGTCTATTCCGCAGGGTGGCATATCGGACTTTTCGACGTTCATCTTCATCGGCATTACAAGATCCTTTGCAACTCCTATGATTATATTGAAATCGACATTCTGCACCTCTTTAAGCGCTCTAAGGTGATAGTCGACGATCGCTTCAAGTGTCGATATATCATCACCTACAAATAGAAGTGACATGTTATTCCTGCCGGAGACTATGAAGCCATTCAGAAAATATGGACAGTCTTTGAATGTGTCAAGTATCTTGGTGGTGTTATCCGTTGTGAAATCCACTTTCGCAAGATAAAATCCGATCTTTAATGGATTTACACCGGAAACGTTTACAATTGCACCCGACTCCCTCAACTTCTTAAGCCGCATTGCAACCGAAGGTTGAGAGAGACCCACTTCCCTTGCAATCTCATCCTGCGAGATGTCAGGATTATCACTTAGAAGTGTCATTATCTTTCTGTCTTTCTCGTCCAGATTAATGCCCCTCTTGGTCATTTTGAATCACTATAAGGCAATATCAGCACGATTGTATTTAAATCTTTCTATAATTTATAGGTAAAAATTTATATTTATTGATATTTAATTGTGGAAAATCTTATATATTATTAGCACCAACTGTACTATCGGTGATAAAAAAATGTTCTGTTATCAATGTGAACAAACAGCAAAAGGAACAGGGTGTACCGTTAAGGGCGTGTGTGGAAAGGACGAGGACATACAGAGCCTGCAAGACACACTCATTTTTGGCCTCAAGGGGATAGCTGCGTACGCATATCATGCCCGGAGATTGGGGAAAAAGGATGAGGGAATTGATGCATTTATGCACGAGGCTCTCTTCAAAACACTGACAAACGTCGATTTTGACATCAACGATTATATCAAGACCGTCCTTAAGGCAGGTGAGATGAACCTGAAGGCTATGGAGATTCTTGATTCGGCAAATACAGAGCATTTCGGAGATCCCACACCTACCGAGGTTGCCACCGGCACTGTAAAGGGTCCGGGGATACTTGTTACAGGCCACGATCTGCAGGATCTTCACGAGTTACTCAAGCAGACTGAAGGGACTGGCGTGAATGTATATACCCATGGAGAGATGCTACCGGCAAACGCATACCCAGAACTTATGAAATTTGACCATCTTAAGGGTAATTATGGTGGAGCCTGGCAGAATCAGAAGAAGGAGTTTGCAGAGTTTGGCGGGCCCATCATTGCCACAACAAATTGTGTTCTAATCCCTCCAGATACCTACAAAGACCGACTATTCACAACAGGTGTTGCCGCTGTTTCTGGAACAAAACACATAGATACAAACGATTACTCTGAGGTGATCGAACTGGCAAAAAAACTTGATGGCCTCCCAGACAATCAGGGAAAACCACTTATGACTGGATTTCATCACAAAGCAGTTCTTGGGCTTGCAGACAAGGTTGTGGGTGCTGTAAAGGCTGGCAAGATAAGACACTTCTTCCTTATAGGTGGTTGTGACGGAGCAAAGTCAGGAAGAAACTATTTTACTGAGTTTGCACAGAAGGTACCGGATGACTGTGTTATACTTACACTTGCGTGTGGGAAATACAGGTTCAATGATATGGATTTCGGTGATATCGATGGTATACCAAGGCTTCTGGATATGGGGCAGTGTAACGATGCATACTCTGCAATTAAAGTTGCAGTTGGACTTGCAGAAGCATTCGAATGTGGTGTAAACGATCTTCCATTATCACTTGTCCTCTCATGGTTTGAGCAGAAGGCTGTGGCGATACTTCTTACACTTCTTCACCTTGGTATCAAGGACATAAGGATAGGTCCGTCTCCACCGGCATTTCTGACACCAAATGTATTCAAAGTACTCCAGGACAACTACAACCTGATGCTTATCGGAGATGTGGATGAGGATCTGAAAGCAATATTAAAAGAATGAAGTAAAAGATAAAAAGAGGTGAAAATCATTGGACTTGAGCCCATATAGCGATAAAAGGAATGTAAAAAGTCTCATTCCTGAAGAGATATGGACTTTTGGACCCAGATTTGATAGTGAGCTTTATTCTGTTGAAAAATTCGCTCTTGATATTTTTAAAATCAGAGATGCAAAACAGAAGAGAGAGAAGATAGGAGAATGTAGACCTGAAATAAAGTTGCCATAAGGAGATATGATAAAATGATAGATAAATGCCCGGGCGCTTCCGATATAAGGTCGCCCACGATTCAGATAAAGAAGTGTCCCGAGTGTGGTAGTGAAGTAGAGATCTTCACTGATGAGATGCAGGCAAAGTGTGACAGATGTGGATTTACTGTTTACAATGACCTGCAGTCATGCATTAAGTGGTGTAAATATGCAATTGAGTGCGTAGGAGAAGAAACATATAACAGGTTAGTAGGGGAAAGTGTATAGATGGCAAAAGTAAAGAGGCAGATGATCGAGATCGATGAAGAAGAGTGTGATGGGTGCGGAAATTGTGTGATCTCTTGCCCGGAAGGAGCCCTTGAGATCATCGACGGAAAGGCAAAAGTCGTAAGAGAGAGTTTCTGTGACGGGCTCGGTGCATGTATCGGTGAGTGCCCTCAAGGCGCATTATCTGTCAGGGAAGCAGAGGTTGAGGAATACGATGAGAGTGGAGTGATCGGGCATATAAAAGAGAACTCGCCAGATATGCTACAGAAACACTTGGACCATTTGAAAGCACATGCAGATGAACTTCCTGAAAGAGTCCTTACCGAAGCAAATATTGTAACATCTTGTCCCGGATCCAGGGCGATGAAGTGGGATGCAAGAGAGGGCACTACTGAAGGAAATGTTAGGGCATCATCTGAGCTTCGTCAATGGCCGGTTCAGCTACATCTGGTTTCACCGGAGGCTTCATACTTCAAAGATGCCGATCTGATAATTGTTGCCGATTGTGTGCCATTTGCCTATGCAAACTTCCACCAAGACTTCTTGAAAGGAAAAGCAATTATTATAGGATGTCCCAAGCTTGATGACGCCGATTTTTACCTAGAAAAGATCACTCAGCTACTCAAAAGTTCGGATGTGAAGAGTATCGAAGTGATCAATATGGAAGTTCCATGCTGCTTTGGCCTTATGAGGCTTGTATCTGAAGCGATCAAAAGATCTGGAAAAGATATCCCGTTAAAGCAGCGTGTTATTGGGATCAAGGGGGACATCATCAAGTAGGTGATAGATGAGGCACATTACTTGCTACCTAATTTTTTCAGCACTCTCGCCCTCCGGATGAATCAAAGTATGATCGACCTGCTCTCCAAAATCTTTGGTGATCTCTTTCAGTTTCCCTCTCTTTATAAGGCTTACGCCAACAATACCCATAATCACTCCTGCTATGCTATCAACGAGAAGATCCATCATCGTATCCTGTAAACCCCATTGCAGATCTATCCCAAAAAGCGAATCTACAGCCCATTCAAAGAGCTCCCACACCGCTCCCATGGCCATAGTAAATATGATGACCACAAATCCCATGGCATAGGTATCCATACGTAGGCCTTCCCAGTATTCATCCAGAATATAGATGATAACAAAAGCCATAAAACTCACAAATATCGAAGAGAAGAAATGAGTGATGGTATCATAACCTGGAATCAGATTGTATACCCCAAAAATGTAGCCCCCAACATGTAACAAAAGTGCAGACGCCATAAGAAGATCGAGCGACCAGGGCAGAGTAATCTTGAAATCACGTTTAAGGATAGTGGGTATAAAACTTATTACTACTGTGATGATACATGCAATTATTCCTAACATGTCTCTTCTATAAAACGCTACGGCAAGCAATAGTAAGGAGACTATCCTTAAAAAATACGGTATTAAGAGATCCAGATTGTATTCAAGATGTCTCTTTCCTGTCATGGCAATTCTCCATGTTAAGTCTCTTCGGTATATTTATAATTTATCTTTGATCTCCAATAAATCCTCTTTTAATCACTCATGGTATATGAATGAGTGTCTCTTCTGGCACCAATCAAAGTACCCGAAGAATTCCCTACAACCCCCAGTTGGATGTAATAGTAGGCAGAGTGTCCATGATGCAAAAGATTTTTAGCAAGCCCTGTACCTATAAGTATGGGGTATGGTGGTTTATTTAAAATGAAGGACGTGATAAACTTTATGAAAATGAATAAGAAAAAAATAGTGGCGTTGACATTCTTTAGTATGTTAATATTTGCAGTTGTGTTGATAGGTGGGTGTGTGGAAAGGCCCGATGAGCCACCAATGAATAGGACCCCAACATCCTCTCCAACTGAGACCCTCGCTGTTTTAAAACCTCATGACTCCGACTATTCTGAAGGGGATATTGAGATTTATGTCAATCCAACCAAATCTTTACATGGGCAGACAAAAAATTCCATTCTTTCTCAAAGGAAATTAAAAGTTGAAGAGTATAGGAATTTAGGAATTTTTCCAGAAAACTATGAGCCCAAAGATTCAATATTTGGTCAGATAACGGATGGAGCTGATTGGGTGGAGGATACCCAGTTTTTTATCCACAATCCCTATTTATTAGTTATGACCTCTGCACCCAATGTAGTTAATGTTCTTCTTCCTTTCTGTTCAGTGAACTCTGTATATTACTCAAATAATAGAATAGATGTAAAATACAAAGATCAATCTGCCATGAAATGGTTTTATTATATATATGAACATTATGGGGACCCAGGCGGAATTGTACGGCTATGGTTTGTCAATGCGTATGACGCTGGATTCAACTATGCCCACGTTGATATGGACCAATCAATTAACATTGATCCAGAATGGTATGCATCAGGGAATTCAGTAACAAAATCCGTATATTCTGGGCATGAATTCTTCCACGTGGGACGTAAGCGAAAAAATAATATCAGCCCTGCCAGTCCCGATGCCAGATTAAAGCTGATAAATCAAAATGAAAAGACAATAATCTATATAAAACTTTGGAGAGAACGACCCGATAGCGTAAACACAGAAGAAGATTTTGCTTATGTGATTAATATTGAACCGTAGAGCCTAGTGAATAATAGCTTCATATTCTAAAAATTATTCTTAGAATCAATATCTAATCCATCACCGAAAATAAGAGGGGATGGAATATTTCGTGAAGCCCAAGGTCATTTCAGTGATGCAAAGGCATGTTCAGTGAATTGGTCAAGGCTTAAATACAGGTAAAGAGTGAAGAAAGTGGGCAATAAATTAAAGACTTATCTAACACATATATTCTGTAAGATGAAGTCAAAAACATTTATAACCAGTTTAATACTGCTCACGATTATTTTTATATCGGGCTGTATTGAAGATTCGGAAATTATTGATAATACAGAAAATACATTAACTACTCAGCAACAGAATGTGGAATTAAAAGCAGTTGAAGGAATAGATTTTATAAATACGGATAATTATGCAAATACTCGCCTGGAATACTATTACTATATACCAGAAGCAGTGGCAGAAAATAAGCAAAAGTCATATCCTCTTTTGGTTATGGCACCCAGTTTATCCGGTCGTGGCGAGCATTTTGTGACTCAGGAGTTCAAAAATTTTGCTGATGAAGAAAATTTTTTGATTGTCTCACCGTCATTCACATGGGACGAAAAGAATTGGGATAGCAGACAGAGTTATCAGTATCCTTCAGTATGGTCTGGAGATGCTTTGATTGAAATAATAGAAAAACTGGAGGAGAGTAATGATGTTACTATATCAAATTTGTATCTTTTTGGTTATTCAGCCGGCGCTCAATTTTCTCTGAGATTTTCTCTCTATAAACCCGATATGTGTATTGCGTGTGCCGCACATGGAAGCGGTGGAACTGTGGCACCCAGTGAAAATGTTGACGTGAAATTTTTTGTTACTGTCGGGAAGCAGGACACTTCAAGAATTAGAAAAGCAGAAACTTTCTACAATTTCGCTCGCATGCATCACATAGATGTAGAATATAAAGAGTACGATACGGGACATTCCTTAACGCCTGCTCAAATTAAAGATAGTTTGGACTTTTTCAAGGGTGTAAGTTAGAGCTTCAATACCGTTTGGAAAAAATTTCTCAGAGGAGGTAAGCAATCGATGCCTATGATCCTGGAATATTTTCATATACTATGAACGTGTAAATATATTAGGGGATCGTTTCTGTTATGTTTGGAAACCTTAGATTCATAGTTATATTCATTGCTATTGTGGTACTTCC
Organism: Halobacteriota archaeon; assembly: GCA_034190245.1. Classification (GTDB taxonomy): domain Archaea; phylum Halobacteriota; class Syntropharchaeia; order DAOWMC01; family DAOWMC01; genus JAXHTJ01. The sequence continues at coordinate 19,100 of JAXHTJ010000024.1, forward strand.
ACTGGCTATTTTTATTGGCACCGCATCCGCTGAGACGTGGTATGTCGATGATGATGGAGCTGATTTTACTTCAATACAGGATGCGATTGATAATGCTATGGCTGGAGATACGATCATTGTAAAGGATGGTACCTATACAGAGAACGTAGATGTAAACAAGCGTTTGACTATTAGGTCTGAGAATGGGGTCAATTCAACGATGGTTAAGGCTGTGGCTTCAGACGACCATGTCTTTGAAGTGACTACTGGTTATGTCGATATAAGTGGGTTTATGGTGACAGGGGCAACTGGATATCTAAAAGCAGGTATATATCTTGCAGAAGGTACGGATCATTGCACAATCTCAAATAACTACATAACAAACAACTACCACGGCATACACCTCTATTCTTCAAACGAAAATAGCCTTGCAAGCAACGTTGCATCGAACAACCGGGATGGCGTCTACTTATATGAATCGAGCAGCAATAACAACCTTGTTAGCAATACCGTGTGCTCGAATAATGGGGATGGCATTCACTTGTATAGATCGAGCAGTAATACACTTAAAAACAACAACGCATCGAATAATTGGAATGGCATCTACTTGTATGAGGTGAGCAACGACAACAAACTTGAGGACAACACCGCTTGCTCGAATAATGGGGATGGAATGTACATATGGTATTCGAACAACAGTTACATCAAAAATAACGATGTGAATTTGAATAGCGGGAATGGCATGAGCCTATGGTATTCAAATGAAAACGAGGTCAAAAACAACAATCTGAACTCAAACAACTTGAATGGCATCTATTTATATGAATCGGGCAACAGCATGCTGGCAAACAACACCGCAAATTCGAATAACGAGAATGGTATCTGCTTATGGTATTCGGACAACAATGGCATCAATAACAACTATGTCAACTCCAATAAAGAATATGGCGTTTATCTCATTTATTCAAGCGGAAATACAATTTCTGGTAATAAAGGCCCAGTATACTCAGAGAGTGTTTCGTGTGAGAACAATGTGGAGTATGAGAACAAAATAGATGTGGAAAGGTCCATCTACACAGAATCCACTGAGACATGGTATGTCGATGATGACGGGGGTGCAAATTTTACAAGGATTCAAGATGCAATTAATTACGCATCTTCTGGTGACATTATCATAGTAAAAGAAGGAACGTATAATGAGAATATTGATGTAAACAAGCGTTTGACAATACGATCTGAGAATGGGCCTCTCTCGACAACTGTTATTGCATCAAATTCATACGATCATGTCTTCGACGTGACTGTGGGTTATGTGAATATCAGTGGGTTTATGATAGAAGGTGCAACTGGATCAAGGAAAGCTGGGATCCGCCTCCATTTTTCGGATTACTGTAATATCTCTGGTAACATCGTATCGAAAAACTACTACGGCATCTACCTACGTTCTTCAAGCAACAACACACTTGTGGAAAACATAATGTCGGATAATGACTACACTCTTAGTGTTTATGGTTATAGTCTATCTCACTTCACCAACAGCATAGACACCACAAACAAAATAAATGGAAGACCTGTCTATTACTGGGTTGGTAGGCAAGATCAGAAAATACCAGGCGATGCTGGCTATGTGGGGGTTGTGAATTCCACAAACATTACAGTGAAAGATTTAACGTTAACAGGAAATGGTCAGGGAGTGCTGTTTGCTTACACAGATAATTCAAAGATTGAGAATGTGAATGTATCGAACAATGGCGACTACGGAATATGGCTGGATCATTCAAACAACAACACACTGGGGGGCAACACCGTATCGGACAACTGGCACGGCACCTACCTGGAGGATTCAAGCAACAACACACTTTCGGGCAACAGCATGGAGGGCAACGACGTAGGCATCTACTTGAGAAAATCAAGCAACAACACACTTAGGGACAACAACGCATCGAACAATTTAGCTGGCATCATCCTGGATTCTTCAAGCAACTATAACACCCTTGCGGGCAACACCGTGGGGGGAAACAATTATGGCATCCAATTGTATAGTTCTAGCAGTAATACCATAGCCAACAATAACGTAAAAAATAATGATAAATTTGGCATTTATCTGGAGTGGGGATCACGTGATAATAAACTGACCAACAATGATGGCACAGTTCACAATGAGCGGAGTACCATCGCTATTTGGGCAGCACTAATTTTAGTCATATTGTTTGCGATAGTATTTATGGCGATGAGGTACAGTAAAAGCAAAGGAAGGGAAACAAAAGAAGAATCATTAGAGGTAGGGAAAGTAGTAGAAGATGAAGCTAAAGTAGACAAGTCAAAAAGAAAAACTTGGTGATTTATTAAAAAATGGATTTGACACTTGGAAGAATAATTTGAATATCTGCCTTCCGTTTGTTTTTAGTTTTTAATATACCAGATATTGAAGATAACAATTATGGGATCTGTTTTCTCCATTGCGGTTCCATCATTAAACTTGTTCTTTATAAACCTGTTCTTTATTTCAGAACTGTCTGAAATGTCACCTGCGTTCTTTCTACAGCTACTGTCCCAAATCCGTGAATATATAGGTCTAATTATAACTGCATATATCATTACCATGATTATAAACTCAATTTATCATTACCATGATTATAAACTCAATTATAGGTACGTTCTTTTATTCAGGTGCAATTGGTATGGTAAAAGAAGCGACTAAAACTGGTAGGACTGATCTCCCGGATATGAAAGAATACGGGAAGAAGAAATTTACCAGTCTTTTATTTGCTAACATCATCGTTGGTTTGATAACCTTTGCCGGTGTTATCTTCTTGATCCCCGGTCTTTTACATATTCTTCCAAACATATCAACATCATCACTTGTGTACCCACAACTAGATGCAGAATTATTTGAGGCATTAGCAATATTTGGTCTGGGATTTTTGGCTATGGTTATTTATGTGACAATTACTGGCGTTGCCCTTGCCTTATCACCGTTTGCTGTTGTTATAGACGACCTTAGAGCAATTGAAGGTGTGAAAAAAGGGTTTAGAATTTTTATGGATAACAAAGTCGATGTAATTTTGTTTTGCTTTGTCATTTTTGTGATACTTGCAATCTTAAGTTCATTCGGTTATCTATTTAACGTTATACTATCTCAATATATTGGATGGAGATCGATATTATTCATGGCAAACAGTGCGATATCACTTATCATAATTCAACCCCTAAATATTATATGGTGGACCAGATTCTATCTTAATATCTCAGGAACTGCCGAATCAAGTGGTATAGGATCGAATGATGCCTATTTGGTTGAATAGCTTATCCTACGGCTCGTGGATGCCCCTGAATTTCAGAGCCCGTCTCACAATTGGTCCTAGAACACACCTGCTTCACGCCTTAAATTTTCACCCATAAAAGCCAATCTCACACCAATTGCCCGCACCAATTGAACCATA
>JAXHTJ010000238.1:0-2147 GCA_034190245.1 Halobacteriota archaeon
AAATAAGGCACTATTTCCTCCACCTCATATATTGATCCGCTCCACATTTATTTACCCTCCGGTTTCATCTCCCCCTTCCATCTCTTCAATCAAGTCCATATATTCCTTAACCAACGAAAGACTCAACCCCGTAGCAAATGCTATCTCTTGTGGATTATGCTTGCTACGCAATACCTTCACACGATTATAATCCCGAAGATATCGGTCTACAGCTTCCCCAGAGTGATGAGTTCGCCTTTTAATCTCGGGTTGAGAGTAGTGCTTCAGCATGTACCTAACAATCTCCTTTTTGTGAGTGACACTTCTTCCTAAGTCATGTATCTTTCCTCTGTCAGGAATCTGCACATTCTTTTCAAATTCGACTTCCTTCACATATCTTCCAATAGTGGAAGGCGCACATTTCATCATTAGACCAGCATCAACATGATTTAGGACGACCCCCTGCCCCATGGACTCATTGAAAAGACGTTCTGTAGTGTTCTTTTTTATTTCTTTACTCGTTTTACCCTCTTTAAGTTGTTTGATATCATCCTCAGAAATGAGCGTAAGAACCACAGGTTTGACCTTCGTGTCTTTCATTGAAAGCCCATATCCTGGTTTTCGTCCTTGCTCTACTTCAGCCCCATCCCATACGATCTGACCTTTCTTTACTTCGGGTAACGGCCTCTTGTATTGCTCAACAACCTCAAGTATGTCCTCAACAATGAACCGGGTGATTTCTTGGCCCCCTAAGAACCTGTATCGTTCACGGAAACGATTGCAAAGAACCGTTACGAGATTTCTATCGAGTTGGGGGTTGTAATAACCACCTTTCCAATCTTTTTTCATTACAACTCCCCCTTGATCCTTTTTTTCAAATCCAAGGGTACTTTTCCAAGTATTTCATTAAGTCTATGACACTCGTCTTTTGAAAACTTCTCATAAAGTCCTTGGTACTCCCCAATTAATCGTTCTGAAAGCCGTGTAACCTGTCGTATCTTGATCAGGTCTTCACCTTTAGAGGTTAAGTAAATCACTCTAGAGAAGTCACGAATGTATCTGTCAATACTTTCCTCAGAATGGTGGGTTCTGCGACCTATATCGGAATATTCGTATCCTTTTAGATACTCCTCCACAATCTTTACCTTATGGGAGACGCCTTTTCCTATGTCTTTAATCTGACCACGTGTTGGAACTGTTATGCCCTTATCACGCAATTTCTTGATATCGTTTCGAATAGTTCGTACTGTACAACAGAGAAGAAGGGATAGATCTTCCTGTGTCAAAAGTATATCTTGATCCTTTGCCTCAACTGTCATTCTCATGATTTTACATTGTCGAAGAGCCTCTATTCCTTGCTCACGTAGAACACTATAATCATCAGGATGATGGAACGTGAGCTTGACTCTGCTTTTTTCCATCTGATCTAAAGGTTTTCCTGAAGGTTCGTTCTTCTTTACGCCCCAATAGGGAATCTGGCCAACTCCAAGATCTTTAGAGTTATTCTCTTCTATAAAAATCTGTATTCTACTCATCAAAGCGTCAACAAGTATCTCTGAGAAGTCGAACCTGTTTTTCAAGTCCCACTCCAACTGGTGCATTGCATCCTTGTGTAAAAGGTTGGCGATGGTGTCGTCGTGCATTTCCTCACCTTTGTTGTTATCTGTTTTTGGTCTATTTAAAGTGGAGGAAATTATGCCGTTTGTAAAATATACAGAGGCTATGGGGTGTTTGGCAAATCAGCAATAAAGAAAAATACAACAAAGCTACGAGCAAATACTTTTGGCCTTTCCACTATTAATAAACCCTCAGTTATTGTGCGCATTGATAAATCTGCGATAAGGTTTGTCATTTTCAATTTTTCCTCGTTAGTTAGGTTTTGTTGTTATGGTCCGAAGTAATGACTACTTTTCCTTTGGCGTGTCCTTCACCGAAATACAGGAGAGCTTCAGCAACCTCACTCAAAGGGTAACGTTTGTCAATAACAGGTTTCACCTTACCGGCCTCGAAAAGGTCAATAATATGGTCCAAATCCTTGTTTGGTTTATGCATCAGAACCCCCATCCTCTTACTCCCCATCATGGAAATCAATGGTCCCAAAATCAGGACTTGGAAGACTCGGAACATGGACCCTCCCTCCACAACATAGCTTCCATTTTGACCCAATG
>JAXHTJ010000239.1:0-2114 GCA_034190245.1 Halobacteriota archaeon
TTGCAACCGGAAAAACGCTTATGTCCTCTCTTTGATCGGCATCCTTTAACTCTGCCTGGGTAACTTTAGAAGACCTCGCTTGAAGCATATTTAGAGCAACTATGAAAAGGAGTATGCCCCCAGCAACCCTCAATGCATCAACCGTTACATTATAAAACCTCAAAATAAGTTCTCCTACCAGTGCAAATATAATGGCAAGAATACATGCTATTATGACTGATCTTTTTGCTACCTTCTTCCTTTCAGCCGCCCCCATACCTTCCGTCAGCGAGATAAAAGTTATCATACCACTAATTGGATTTACAATTGTAAAAACAGATGTGAAGGCATAAATCAAAAAGGGAATAGGATCCATTCTACCATAACCTCATATCTTCCAATATTTATTTCTTATGGTCCTTCATTACTCTCTTCATCATAAGAAGTTCTAATGATCGAGAAGGGGTATTGAACCATTTGACGGAGTCCACCAACAGTAGAGAAATTCCTCATTCGTCTCATCTCAGAAATAAGCTCTTGCACAACAACATTTTCCTCAACCTCTCCATCTTCTTTTACCATCGCCAATCTGTGTATCGAGTAAAGGCCTATTAAGAATGCAAATAAGAAGAAGAAATCCCACTGTTGAAGACTCAGTGTCGGGATGGTCCAATCTCCTGAGGGAGCTGTATATCTCAGAGTCCACTCAAGCTCACGTTCGGCAAAGAAATCGGCTAGTCTACCACCCAGGATTGGGGCAATACCTGCCATGATCGAATTAATAAGGCTGTTTGAGGCAAGGTATGAGGTTGCTTGCCCCTTCGGTGCCAGTTTAAGTCCGATATTCCCAGAGGCAAGAGTCACTCCTGATGTTGATATGCCCATGAAGATGTGTATTAATATAAGCAATGGCATCGTTAATACATACCTCCCGGGCATCGTTGTAAAAGTCCAAGCAAGGATTGTCAACATGAATAGAGGTCCACAGACGCCAAGCACTGATTTGTTGCTGAAACGATCAGTAAATCTACCCCAAAGCCTCAAGAACGCAAGGCTTGTTAGCTGGCTAAGTATCGTAAAAGCAATAATAATAGATAGATCAAATTGTAATCTCTTCAGCATGTAAACCGTAAAGAATGGAGCGGCCAGATTGACAGCAAAGTTCCATGAACCCATGAACATGATGAGGTTCTTGAAATTGGTGTCTTTGAATGGTTGTGAGATCAACTTTAAAAAGTTTGATTCCGAGGGCTGCATACGTGGTTCCGGAATGGTTGATACGAAGTAAACTCCGAGCATACCTGCAAGAAATCCCAAGAAGAAAAGGATTGAATAGCCCTGTAATTCGTTTTCTGGGTAAGTCACCTTCCAATAATCGATGTAGACTGCAGAAGCAAGGCTTAGAGGAATACCAATAGCAGTAGTTAAGGTCATTCGCCTTGAGAAGAAAGAACCCAACCTATCCTGTGGTATAAGATCCCTCATCCAGGAGTTCCAGCTACACCCTCCAATTCCAGCAAATATTGAATTTAATGCAAGAGCAATAATAAGAAAGGAAAGTCCGGCTTCAATCGAGAAGAGTAAAGGTATTAAGGCTACAAGCAACCAGAACATTCTGCCAATTAGTGATGCATATACAGCGATCTTACGACGATTTCTTATCTTTTCAATAAGGTATACTGAGGGTATCTGTATAAGTTGTGCGAGGGGTGGAATTGCTGCAATAAGGCCTATTACCGAATTGGAAGCCCCCAGCTTTAGAGCAAAGGCTACAAGAAAGGCTCCACCTGTAAATGTGAGCATTGTCTGGGTGGTTAGACCATCTCGAATCACTGATTTGAGGCCTGATTCTACCTCCTCTTCGGTTAACGTATCTTTGGGTCCGAATCTCATTTACTCCACTTTTTAAGAATAGAATAAGGCAATTTTTCACCTTCACCTATTAATAACTATCCTTAGCCGTTGCTCAGTTGCCCTTAAAATAACTTCCAGCATATCGGCATATGACATTCCCGCAAATTTTGCCATCTTTGCAAGATGTCCATCCCAGCACCATCCTGGATTAGGATTTACTTCAAGAAGTTTTGGGTTGCCAGAAGAGTCTAGCCTCCAGTCAAAACGACTGTAATCTCTGC
>JAXHTJ010000240.1:0-2107 GCA_034190245.1 Halobacteriota archaeon
CTTGACTTTTTTTATCTTCTTCTGGAGTTTGCAGAGAAGGTGAACTTCTCGATATTATGTTTCGTTTGATGCACTAACAACCTTTATATCTTTACCCTCCTTTTATTATTGAGAAAAAAATGGCGAGGTTGATAAGTGAAGGCAGGAGAAATCAGTTTTATCTATACCTAACTCTAACTTGTGCTTACGCACTCATGATATTTTATCTATCTTCGAGATCCACTCTTCCCCAACCTCCGGACCTTATGAGCATCGAATTTGTCCTCAGAATTGTGCGCTTTACGGAGCGTATCGGAATCGAGTTTGTCTTATTTCCCTTCTATTTCGTATATCTTTATCTTGACAAGTTTGAGCATATGCTTTTATACGCTGGCTTTGGGTCTTTGTTATACTTAACCTTGAGCAATCTAAAAGAAGTTAGTAATGTTCCAGTGCCAGTCATGATAATAGGTATCCTCTATGCCGTTACAGATGAGATACACCAGTCCTTAGTTCCAGGAAGGTTAGCCAGCATGGCCGATCTATTTGCGGATGCTATCGGAATCATCTTTGCACTCGTGGCAATCCTACTCTATCAGAAGTTTAAAAAATATCTCAGTGGCCTATCGCAATGAAGACAAAACCATGGGACTCAAGCTCCTCAGAGTCAAGTGTGTCTCTCCCATCGACCACTATCTTGTTTCGCATTCTTCTGCCAATTTTTTCCCATTTCAAATCTTTAAATTCCTCGTGATCTGATGCCACTATGATCGCATCGATATCTACTGCATTGTCTATTGGTAGATTTTTTGCTCCGAACTGCTCAACCTCTTCCTTAAGCAATGGGTCCCATGCAGATACAACCGCGCCCTTGTCTGATAATATCTTTATAATCGAGATCGCCGGGCTGCATCTCGTCTCCTTAACTCCGCCTCTGTAGGTCACACCCAAAATAAGTACATTGGAGCCTTTTAGATCTCTCCTGCCAGCATCTTTGAGTGCCCTCTCGGCCAAGCTCACAGTGTACTCTGCCATATAATCGTTTATCTCTCTGGAAAGCTTCAAAAGGCTTGTGTCCGCATCGACAATCTTGGTTATGAAGTAAGGATAGACCGGTATGCAATGTCCTCCGACACCACATCCTGGCATGTGAAGATTGGAGTATGGTTGAGTATTTGCCACATTGAACGTCTCGATGGCGTCAATTCCGATCTCCTCACATATGATCGCGAGTTGATTGGCAAGGGCGATGTTGACATCCCTATACACCCCTTCAAAGACCTTTACAGCCTCTGCCGTGGTTGCATTCGAGACTTCTATTACGCCCTTATCGTTTATAACCGAGTAGATCGCTTTTGCCGCCTTCGTGCTCTTATCATCAACACCGCCTACAACCTTCGGATACGCCCCCATAATATCTATTATTGCCCTTCCCGAAGACGTCCTCTCAGGACAGTGGGCGAGTCCAAAATCACCTACCTTAAGACCGGATTTTTCAAGAATGGGCAGAACAAAACCTTCAGTTGTTTTTGGTGGTAGGGTACTTTCAGTTATCACAAAATCCCCCGTTTCAAGTCCTTCTGATATCTTTTCACATACAGAAGATACCAGTGATAGATCGGCAGTATTCTCTTCATTAAGAAATGTTGGTACAATGACTATCATAACGTCAGATCTTCTGGCTGCACCCACAAGATCACTCGTCGCAGAGAGCCTCCCTTGAGCTACGTTCTTCTTCACAAGCTCAGTAAGTCCCGGTTCCTCCAGAACATAATTTATTCCTCTGTTTAAATTAGCAACAACATCTTCATTGATATCCACACCGATAACATCCGCACCTCTATCTGCAAATACCGCTGCAATCGGTAGACCCATCTTGCCAAGACCGTAAACTGCCACAGTTATGTCACCACTTTTAAGAGCAGAGACGATCTTATCCGGTTCCCCTCCATAGATCTTCATTGTTGAGATTATCTATAGAACTCTTTATTATTAAATCTGACTGAGGGGTGGTGCCAGGTCCAGAACCTCATCTATGAGAGGGCCAAAAGAGCTTCAGAGGAGCTGCGTGACAATGTGATCTTCGAGGAGTACGATACCTCCGACAGGGACACCTTGCTGGAATGGG
>JAXHTJ010000241.1:0-2090 GCA_034190245.1 Halobacteriota archaeon
CTAGAAGTTTGTTGAGCATGATCGCAAAAATGATCATGATCAATAGTAGTTATAAGGTAATAATATTGAGGTAGTAAGTTATAAAGCGTTTAGTAATCGTAGTAGAAGGTAGTAATATGAGTATGTGGGATTATTGTAGTTTGATTGTGGGAATGTGGATGAATGTTTGAATTTTACACATCGTGCGACCTTGGGAGGAGGCGACGATGCTGATGCAGTTTCGGGATCTTTGGGTAATATAGCTTAGTAGTAGTTAGATCATTTGAAAAATAAGTATAGTAGTGTGTTTAGCGAACCAAAATACCCCGTAGATCGATCTGAGTGTCCTTAGATCTTTGAACATTCCATCCCACTAAAGGATGAGAATGCTCCTCCGCCTAAAAGGAAGTTATATCCTTTAGATGGAGTTGAGCTAGAAGAGCTAAAAACGTAGTTAAAAACGTTTTTGGACTCCGGGCGTATAGAGATAGCCAATGGAGCATACGGAGCTCCCATCCTTTTTGCCAAGAAAAAGGATGGTGGGTTACGTATGTGCATTGACTATCGTGCATTAAATGCACAAACGTGTAATGACGTCTATCCTCTACCCAGGCCAGACGAGTTGTTACAACGTTTAGACGGCGCATAGATATTTAGTAAAATAGATATGCGTGACGGCTATCATCAGATTCCCATGAAATCTGATGATAAGGTAAAGACTAGCTTTACCTGCAGGTACGGTACATTTTAGTTTACCGTTATGCCGTTTGGATTGTCAACGGCGCCTGCAACATTTCAAAGGATGATGAATACCATCTTCTTTGAAATGTTAGATCACGGAGTATTAGTATATCTAGATGATGTACTAATATATTCCAAGACTATAGAGGAGCATATTATGTTATTAGATAGAGTATTTGCATTATTATAGTAGCATAAGTTGTATCTTAAGGAAAAGAAATGTTCTCTTTTCCTTGAGAAAATCAATTTTTTAGGTCATGTTATTAGTAAGGATGGAGTTAGTATGGAGAGTGGGAAAGTTGATGTAGTTAAGTAGTGGCCTTAGCCACAAAATGTTACTCATGTTTAGCAATTCTTAGGGTTATGTAATTATTATCGTCGCTTTATTTTGAGATTTTCTGAGGTGGCGGCGCCTCTTACATTACTTACACGTAAGAATTAGTAGTTTATATGGGGTACAGATTAGTAGAAGGCGTTTGATTTACTTAAGTAGTTATTATGTTCAGCACCAGTATTACGTGTATTCAATTATTCTTTACCTACTAGAGTTGTTTGTGACGCTAGTAATTATTGTATTGGAGGTGTACTAGAGTAGTAAGACGATAGTGGTAGTTGGCATCCTGTAGAGTACTACAGTAAGCGACTATCAGCTGCAGAGCGCAATTACTCTGCAACTGATAGAGAATATGTTGCTATACGCCAATGTTTGGAGCGCTGGCGACATTTCCTGGTGGGAATCAAGTTCTTGATTCTCACTGACCACGTGGCACTTACCTACATACAGAGTAGTGCTACTGTATCCCGTAGGAATGCCAGGTGGCTGGAGTTTTTGTCTTAGTTCACGTTTGATATTGAGCATATCAAGGGACGTGAAAACGTGATTGCTGATGCTTTGTCACGTGTGCCAGGTGTGGAGTCTGTTAGTTGTTTATAGATATGTAGTATGGGATTTACATTAGGTTTGAGGCATGTTGATGATTTGGGTAGTGATCTGGGCGGACAGTCAGGGGTAGCTGAGTGTTTGAATGGGGTAATCACGATTTATGAGAGTAAGACTTTCTTGTAGTAGTTGTTAGTTGAGCAGTAGTAGTGCGTTGATGAGTGGTTTTAGGGCAAGTGTGAGTAAGCTAGGGCTGGTAGTTTAGAGTTTTAGTTCAGAAATGGTCTTTTATGTAAGCTTGTTGATGACCATTTTTGTCCTGTTATTCCAGATAGTAGTAGTAGTAGTGTGCATGTTATTTTATCTGATTTGCACAATAGTGCATTAGGAGGCCACTTGGGCTTCAAGAAGCTGTTGAAAGCTGTATCTGCACGTTTTTATTGGAGAGGTATGTCTGCAAGTGTGAAATCTTTTGTGCAGTAGTGTTCTG
>JAXHTJ010000242.1:0-2067 GCA_034190245.1 Halobacteriota archaeon
CCGGCCTTTAGATGCTGTTCTCGATTATGCGGATATTGATGCGGGTCTTATGGATCTGTTTGAGGTCTATCAAAGCCATGCGCTTGATCCGAATGTTAATCGGAAGAGGTTGATGGATGGAGGGCTTAAGCGATCGCGGATGAAACAGGACTAAGTATTAGTGTTGCTGAAGGACTGAACAACAAAATCAAGACTGTGGTCAAAAGATCCTATGGATTTAAGACTGCAAAACATAGAAATATTATGATTTATCTTGTGGCTGGTAAATTGGAGTTGTTTACGGGTTTACCCACACTATGTTGAGGAGAACCAGAAATGAAAAAACAGAAGGTTTTATTTGAATTAAGATAGATACCAAGAGATATGGATAAAACAGATGTATTGATTGTTGGAGGCAGTGCCGGAGGGCCTATCGCAGGCATATCTGCAAGGCGAAGCTACCCGGATAAGAAGATTACGATCATCAGAAAGGAAGAGCAAGTTCTTGTACCATGTGGCATACCTTACATATTTGGTACTGTTGGCTCTCCAGAGAAGAATCTGATACCTTATGATGTACTACTTCCAAAGTACAATATCGATGTTATCATTGATGAGGTTACAGATATTGATAAAGATGGAAAGAAGATTAAAACATTAAAAGGAGCGGAGATCGGATACGAGAAACTTATTTTAGCAACTGGATCGTTGCCGGTTATTATTCCGATACCGGGTGTTGATCTGGATAATGTCTTCTTTGCAAAAAAGGATGTAGATTACTTAAACGGTATGTTGAAAGCCTTAGATGACGTGAAGAAAATTGTAATAATCGGTGGTGGCTTTATAGGTGTTGAATTTGCAGATGAGCTGAAGAAGAGAGGTTTGGATGTTACAATCGTTGAGCTGTTACCCAATTGCCTGGAACTTGCCTTTGATGAGGATTTTTGTCATAAAGCTGGGGAAAAGCTGAAAGAGAGGGGCATAAATGTAATTACGGATGTCAGTGCAAAAGCCATTCTCGGAGATGATAAAGTTAAATCAGTAGAGCTTTCAAATGGTGAGAAACTCCCTGCTGATGCTGTGCTACTTGGAATAGGTGCTAAACCAAATATTGAATTGGGACAGAAAGCCGATTTGAAGATTGGAGAGACAAAAGCGATAGCAGTTGATGAGTATATGAGAACATCTGAAGAAGATATATTTGCGGTTGGAGACTGTGCTGAAAAAAGATCATTCTTCACGGGAGAACCCTCAGCTCTTAGACTGGCATCGATTGCTGGAGTTGAGGCAAGAATTGCGGGATCCAATCTATTTGAACTTAGGCAGAAGAATGAAGGAGTAATAGGGGCATTCTCGACAATCATCGGGGATCTTGCACTCGGTGTTGCTGGACTAACTGAAAAAGCGGCAAAGAATGCTGAAATCGATTATATAAAAGCAGAAGGTACTACCTTTGACAAACATCCTGGATCGATGCCAAATACATCCAAGATGCATTTGAAGCTGTTATTCTCAAAATCCAAGGAGATTATAGGTGGAGAAGTATATGGTGGGTCTACAATAGCTGAGTTTACGAATATTATCGCTTCTATGATCCAGCAGCGATTGAAGGTCAAAGATGTTGTCAAATTCCAGATGTCAACTCACCCAGCACTAACAGCATCCCCAATTATGTATCTGATTGCAGATGTAGCAGAGATGGCGATGTGTAATTTTCAATAGCACCTTTTAGCACCTTCAGACGCTAATGTTACTGGATCCACCACCATTGATGCCGGGGGTGCGTAACATGTCTCAGCTTCGATAAGTTCATCAACACTCATTCCCATCTTAATGGCAAAAAGGATAACCCATCTATCCTCTCCTTGACACCTTCCTTCGATATTATCTGTGCACCCATTAACTTTCTGCCGCCTGTAAATAACAACTTGATATCAATTACTTTTCCACCAGGGAAATATCTGGCCCTACTACATCACCTCCATATTAACATAACAATAATCATACTCCCAATCCCACCCGGCATCTCATCCATCTTGTATTTCCATTTGAATATAACTGGCATTTTATTAATCTCATCAAAGTACC
>JAXHTJ010000243.1:0-2045 GCA_034190245.1 Halobacteriota archaeon
AACTAATAAATAATTTAGCAACCATCTTCTTCAATGTCCATCCCCTCTTTGTTTTAGTTTGTATTTAATTAAAGATCAGGGAGAGGATGGATAAATATATTACTTGCCGAAGTACTGCTATAATAAAAAATTATACGACCCAAAGACCAGCGCACTCATTTGCACCATAATCTATAGAATGCTACGACTATGAAAATTTTGCAAGATATTTTCGACTCTCAAATTCAAGAACAAATAAGCTTCCACCAGATCGTCACACGGCTCATTGAGAAGAAATGCAAAGAGCAGGGTGTCACACTTGCTAAAGATCAGTTGAACGCGATTGAAGACAAACTGCGGAATCTAGAAAGTGATACGATTACGATAAGCTTCGATGAGCAACAGATGTCTTCCTCTGGCATAGAGCAAGTAGGACAACACGACATTGACTTTTGCATTGAGATGAGTGATTCGGAAAACGATCTGAAGGAACTCGCTGAACGTTTCATTCAAGGGTTATCAGAGCAAGACTGTGTATTCGAGATCTTAACGCGTTTGCATGCGCGAGCATGTCAAACCGCCTCGGAGGTCTTGGTGTTGCTCGAGTCAGGTCACGCTGATGGAGCACATGCAAGGTGGAGATCACTTCATGAGATTGCGGTAGTAGGCTTCTTCGTCAAGTTACACGGCAATGCTGTTGCAGAAAGATATTTGCTCCACGACGGAGTCGAGTCCTATAAGGCCGCCGTGCAATACCAAGAGCATTGCTCTACAATTGGTTATGAGCCCCTTTCCCAAGAGGAGTTTGATGAGATAGAAGCGAATTACCGGTCCCTGATAAACCGTTTCGGCACTTCATACAAAAGCGACTATGGGTGGGCAGCGTCTGCTCTTGGAAAAGAAAGGCCAACGTTCAGAGACATTGAGGAAGAAGCAGGACTCGATCACCTTCGGCCATTTTACAAACTAGCCAGTCACAATGTTCATGCAAATCCCAAGGGAGTTTTTTTCAAACACGGCTTGTATCCAAACAGTGGGGACATACTTCTAGCTGGGCCTAGTAACACGGGTTTGGCTGATCCAAGTCATGGGACTGCAATTTCGCTAGGACAGATTACTGTAGCGCTTATTACAATCAGGCCCAATATTGACCGATTAGTGGCCTGCGAGGTTCTGATAAAGCTAGGCCCAGAGATTGGCAAAGAGTTCCTAGCTGCGCAGAAATCCCTTGAGAATCAAGAAGCCACATAACCACGTTGGGGGTGACTTGGCCAATCGGCACGCTTTTCCGGTTTCTCACCCGCATTCCAGTTCACTTCCAAATAACGGTGCTCAAGCTACACCCGCCAAGCGCCTCAGCCACAGCGTTCTAAAACACACAAAACGCACTGTCACAATTTTTTTAACAATGCCCGAATCAAAGTAATCTTGGAGGAAAACTCATGAAAGCAATTGTATGCAAAAAATACGGATCAACAGAGGTTCTTCAGCTTAAAGAGGTGGAAAAACCTACCCCCAAAGACAACGAAGTACTTATAAAGATTCACGCAACAACAGTAAATCGAACAGACTGTGCATTACTTAGGGCAAAACCGTTTATCAGTAGATTCTTCACAGGTATATTCAAACCAAATAAAAAGGTTCCCGGAACCGAATTTGCAGGCATTATCGAATCAGTCGGAAAAAACGTTTCGTCTTTTGAGGTGGGTGACAGGGTATTTGGATTTGATGACAAGGGTTTTGGATCTCATGCCGAGTACAAGACAATTGCAGAAGATCAATCAATAGCAAAAATACCGGAAGATCTGACATATGAAGAGGCAGCACCCAGTACTGAAGGGGCTCATTATGCCCTAAACTTTATCAATAAGGTGAAGCTTGAAAGCAGGCAAAAAGTTATGGTTAATGGTGCAACAGGAGCTATCGGTTCAGCTGCAGTTCAATTAATGAAATATTATAATGTTGATGTAACCGCCACATGCAGAACAAAAGATATTGAATTGGTAAAATCACTAGGGGCAAGTAAAGTAATTGATTATACAAAAGAGGATTTTACAAAAGATGAT
>JAXHTJ010000244.1:0-2044 GCA_034190245.1 Halobacteriota archaeon
GAGTTCCTGGTCTTGAAGAGTAGTATTTCACCTGAGTCTATGCTATAATTTTTCAAATCGGACTCTTCAATCGATTCTTTAACAGAAGTGAGATCGCATACCCTTGCTTCACCAATAAAAGACCTCAGATCCAGATTGTCAACCGATTCTTAACCCTCAAGGAAGTGGGAAGGGGAATCGATGTGAGTTCCTGAGTGAAGGCCCATAGTTATCTTGGATAATGCAACACCTTCTGAAGGTATACTCTTCACCTGCTCTATCTTTACCCCGGGATCTCCCTTGTAGATTATCATTAAATCCGATATGGGAATTGATACATCGATTATCTCCATGGTTCTTCATTTGCTCCCTATGAGATAAAATTATGTGTACAATTTTTAAGTCCTCTTCACGTAACTATAATTGTGGGAAGAATAATCATTCATGTAGACCTGGACTCATTCTATGCCTCTCTGGAAGAATCTCGCAATGAGAAGATCAGGGGAAAAGCTGTCGTAATCTGTATGTTCTCAGGCCGCTCAGAGGATAGTGGTGCGGTAAGTGCCGCAAATTACAAGGCAAGGGAGCTTGGGATCAAGTCCGGAATGTCTATCGTGAATGCAAAGCGCCTTGCAAAGGGTAGTGGGGATGTCATATTCTTACCTGCCGATAGGGAGTACTACCGCACTGTCTCCGATCGAATCATGGGGGTTCTGGAAGATGAGGCAGATCTGATGCAACAGGTGAGCGTAGATGAAGCGTATCTTGATATAACAGAAAAGACCAGGAAAAGCTGGGATGGTGCAAAGAGGATTGCAGAAGAGATAAAAGAGAGGATAAAAAGAGAAGAGTATCTAACCTGCTCGGTAGGCATTGGACCGAATAAACTGATCGCAAAGATGGCTTCAAAGCATAGAAAACCTGATGGTCTGACGGTTATAAAAGAAGAGGATATAGAGGGTTTTCTAGGGGGTCTACCCGTCTCAAAACTTCACGGTGTAGGAAAGAAGACAACAGATGCTTTGAGTGAACTTGGGGTTAAAACCGTAGATGAACTTGCCAAAACAGACCCAATGAAGCTCGAAGAGGCTTTTGGAAGAAATAAGGCAAAGGCTCTTCATGATATGGCACTTGGAATCGATGATTCTCCCGTTGAAGGAAAAGATGCAAGGCAGATCTCACGGATAGCTACCCTAAAAGAAGATACAAGAGACGTAGAAACAATCTTTGAAAAGATCATAGAGCTTACAGATGAAATGGAGAAGAAGTTGAAGGGAGAGGGAGTATCCTTTCGCACAGTATCGATTATTCTCATCGACACCCATCTGAAGATGCAGACGAGAAGCGAAACAATCCCTCAAACAGAGAATGTTTTAGAGATATTGCCAGTAGCAAGATCACTTCTTGAGAGGTTCCTCGAAGAGAATCCTGAAAAAGTTCTGAGAAGGGTCGGGATAAGGGTATCGAATCTGACAAGAGAGAAAGAGAAGGGACAAAGAACGCTATTTGAGTTTTAGGACTCTTTGATAGGAGAACCCTCATCTGTGTACAAAGTGGGTCCACTGACATTCTCAAGAAGAATTACAATGGCCCGCTGAGTGGTAGGTTATGAAAGGGGGTTAATACCATAGAACCTTATTTGCAAGGCATTGTTAGGAACCCATCTTTGACACTTAGCTTCCGCTAATTTCTTCAAAAAATTAATTTGACAGAAGCCTAAAATCGGGCCGTTTTTGCCCCGACTTGTCAATTGATTGCCCGTTTTTGCCCCAAAATCTCCTGAGAGATTGGGTTAAAGTTGGAAAAGATGAACCGTTTTCTCCCTGATTTAATCCAATCCGCAAATAAGAGAATTGATATCTCTTTCACGACACTTGTGCTTTCCGAAGATCTCGGCAAGACCGAGATGATCATACTTTGTACGATTAGGATCGTTCCGATAGGAAAAGATATATTCACGTTTGGTGTTATATAATCTGTTCCCAGTTTCGTTATTTTTATCATAAAACAGTTTAACTAAGAGTACTTATTTATAATGAACTGTTAAAAGAGGGTTGTAAATGTT
>JAXHTJ010000245.1:0-2032 GCA_034190245.1 Halobacteriota archaeon
CTTCTATTGTGATCAGGCATCCTTTCATATCATCTACATAAGATAGATAGCTCACTTTTAATAATATCTCTGTTGTAATATTCTATCGGAGAAGGGAAATGAAGGAGAAGGAATATAAGCAATGTCTTGTTATCAGGTCTGATCTGAATCTCTCAAAGGGAAAGAGTGCCGTACAAGCCTCTCATGCTTCTATTTTATCCTATAATCTGGCAAAAAAAAGAGATAAGAATGTATGGTTAAAATTGGGGCAAAAGAAAGTGGCATTAAAGGTTGAAAATGAAAAAAAGCTGTTTTTACTCAAGAATAAGGCAGAACAACTTGGTTTACCGTGCGCCATAGTCGTTGATGCAGGTTTGACCGAGGTGCCACCCGGAACGGTAACATCACTTGGAATCGGTCCTGCAAAATCTGAAGATATAGATAAGATAACGGGTGAAATGAAGTTGCTCTGATCAGATGATGGATTTTAAGAGATCTCTATCTCTCAGCAATCCGGTCAACTTATAATTTGCATTGATGATGGGAATCTGGTCGATGTTGTGTTTAACCATGATCTGCGCACAATCGCTCGTTTCAGCTCCATAAAATTCTGTGATCAGATCTTTGACCATGATATCCCTAACAGGAGTGTCAGGCAGGCTTATCTTCGAAACACCGTAGTATATCTTCATCGTGTCTCTCACGCTCTCCCATGTCCACGCATCCTCGTCAGAACCTGATGACATGTCAGACTTCTCGATCGAGTCCTCTATTATCGTTGCATTTATGAGGTCCCTGTCAGTCAGGATTCCGGAGAGTTCAAGATCTTTGTTTATCAAAGGTGCGGCAGCAATAACCGAAAGCTCCATGATCTTCCCAACGACTGATAATGGCGTCTCGTCCCAGATCGCAATTACTCCGTTATTTAGAAATTTCTCTACTGGCTCTTTGATATCAAGATCCCCGATCACACGGATAATATCCGCTGTGGTTAGGATGCCAATCAGCTTATCATCTTCTACAACAGGTAATCTGCGTATTTTGTGTGAGATGATCGACCTTGCCGCATCAGATATGCTTTCATCCGGGCCAATTGTAATCGGATCTCTCGTCATTAACAGTGCTATCTGCTCTTCTTCCGGTTGTTGCAGTAGATCGACCCTTGTCACTATTCCTACTAGTGTCCCGTTCTTTACAGCCGGAACACCTGATACCTGCTTTTCCCTCAACAATCTCAATAAATCGTCTCTAGACCCTGGTACTGCTACGGATGCAACATCCTTTACCATCACATCCTTGACCTTGATATCAACTTCCATGCTTCTCCTCCGAATTTTCTACCAAATTACCTTTATGTATCACAGCTTTGATGTCGTCCGGTCTTGCGCGCCTAACAACACCGGCTATGGGATTTCTAACTCCTACCATGTTCCGAGATCTGTCATCTATCACAATTATATCGGCGACTTTACCCTCTGATATCGAACCGATCTCACCATCCCTCTTCAATACTTTAGCACCATTTAACGTGCTAATCTTAAGTACTTTTCGGTCATCATGAAGGAAGACTTTGGCCATAAACTCACACTCTGAAAAGATATTTGGTGAATTTAGCATAAAATTGTCCGTTCCAACGCCGACTGTAAGCCCTTCTTCGATCATCTTTCTTACAGGTGGCATCCCTACCCCCGTGACAAAATTGGACCTCACACATACAACAACCGGTATCTTACTATCTGCTACATGGCGGATATCTCTATCGGATGCGTTTGTCATATGTACAATGTGATCCGGTTTTATATCAATCGCCCCCTTAATATCAAGTCTATCCTTCTCCCCGGCGTGAATTGCAACCTGTTTACCTTCTCTTCTTGCCTTTTCTACAATCTCGCAGAGGTATTCGTGATCATGTTCAACAACACTGCTTATACCGAGTCCATCTGCTTTTAAAAGAAGCTCATCAAGTGTGGAATTCCCGGATTTTAACTGGCGTCCGAATATGCTTACATCTATAGGAGATCCGCTTACGGCTTCTCTTAGTGCTTCCACCCCC
>JAXHTJ010000246.1:0-2020 GCA_034190245.1 Halobacteriota archaeon
ATACACATCCCCCCGAATCCTGCTCTTGATTCGATAAAAAATATACCAGAATAAACCCAACCAACCTAATTGCTTTTTAATTATGAATGACAAATACACAGCTACCTCCTTTTACCTCTCTTATAAACTTAATTACATCAAAGGCATCCGCCCGTTACAAACTTGGTAACCCTGGAGTTTATTCTTCTTGCAACCCACCAGATGGAATCAGCGACCATCTGACGACCGGCAACGTGAAGCCAGCGAAGTATGATTTCAAGTTGTGAATCCGCACTGGCAGCTGCGGCTTCAATAGCCGACTCAAAATGTTTATTGAGCAGGGATATTACACCTGCAGGTTCACCCTGTAGTATATACTTAGCCTGAATCTCCGTCGCCTTCGCCCAATGGTACAGGCTGATCAAGCGTAAAGCCATTACACGGTTCTCGGCGTTGGAGGAATCGCTTAACACCCCAGCTTCATACTGTTTCTGATCCTCGCGAAGTCCGGCAATAATTTCCCCGATCCGATCAATATCATCCCAGCGTTTCTTTCTGAAAAGTCGTACCCAGCACTCAAAAAGCCGATTGAGCAATCGTCCATCCCAGGGAGCATTGGCCACAGAAGGAATCTTGAAAACATGATCATTCTCGTTGTACCAGCGGCGCAGATCTGTCCATCGATCACCACAATAAGCCAAAGAAGAAAGGTGCAAAATATGGAAAATTCTTTGCTGGTCAGTAGCAGGAATCTCAAAGAGTCTGCGGATTTCAAATGCCCTATAAGCACCTGATGCACATTGTTCTCTAAGATCATTATCACTGGAAGTCGGGTTTAGAAAATCATTCAGACCTTCAATAGCCGCCATCTCATAAGCCATAGACACTTTATCCAGGAGCTCATAATCTGACTGGGAGAACGTATAGTTGAAATGAATCTGAACCCCGACTGCTTTCTCTACAAGAAGGCAATTGGCCAGTTCAGCCGCTTTCTTGATCTGCCCCCCACCGATGGCCTGAATTGCCCAATGCTGATTAATCTTTTCCAGAGATGCTGTTGTTACATTCATACAACACCTCCATTTCTACCGCTGACAACTTTAACAATTAAAACAATATTCCATCTTTGCATAACTACCTCCTTTTATTATTTCTTGAAAATTACCGCTTACTTTTCTTGGTTTTCTCTTTGACAATGGCTCGATCCCTCATGTTGGTTTTCTCTTCAATTTTGGCTCGCTCTATTTTGATGGTTTTCTCTTTGACAATGGCTCGCTCATGTTAGGTGGTTTTCTCTTAGGCTATGGCTCGCTCATTATAGATGGTTTTCTCTATCTACGTGGCTCGCTCTCACGGAGTGGGTTTCTCCCCTGCACTGGCTCGCTCATTTATGATATATGCCTTTTCCCAAGATATTCCTCTTGGTACGGCTCTCGTACTTCCAATCCTTCAATCGTTCTCCATGCGACATATAAATCCTTTAAAAACATTTTTACCATATACCTGTTAGCAGCCATATGCTGATGCCCAGCTTTCGGTCTCTTCTTGTCACTTGGATTTTTACAAGCCACTCCCCAACCTTCAGATTCCAACCTGTTTTTCATATTATAATAAAAATCAGCATAAGGCGATTTCGACTTAAGAAACCCGCTACCTAATACTCCTAATAATTTCGATTTCAAAAACTGATTGTAAGTACATTTCTGCCCCTTGACTTTTCTATCTTTCCCAGGAGCTAAGCCCGCAAAACTCCAAAGGTTACTAACAGATACCGCTTTACAAATATCTATCTGCGTCAAAAGAACAGCAGCCATAATCTCGCCACAGCCCTTTACATAAAGCAAAAATTCATCCCAAAGAGGATAAGTATGCACTTTTGCTTTTATAGATTTCTCAATCTCTTTTTCAAAAGCATAGACTTCATCTCTACGACTCATAAGGTATAACAACATTTCATCATCACGATCTGGAATACCTGCCTTTATGTCTCCATTCTTCTTTCGTCCCAATCGACCATCAAGCGCAATTCTCTCATTCTGAT
>JAXHTJ010000247.1:0-2007 GCA_034190245.1 Halobacteriota archaeon
AAACCTTTTTCCACCGAGAGAAAATTCAGGAAGCTCTTAATCGTGCTAATCATGGTCCCTCTCATCTGAAGATTTGAATGTGACAAGTGAGCCTATGTTAACTAGGATTTTAGCAGAATACTGGTTTTATTGTAAAGTGCCAGTCTCTTCCAATACAAGATGAGCCTGAAGGAGGGATCGATTTCCGACACAGAATGAGCCTTAAAGGTTTTGGGTGACTCGTTTACCTGATCGAAGTCGAGGGCAAGTATGATCGGGACCATGCGAGTGATCATGGATGACAGGCGTTTACAAACAATCGAACAAATCCGGCAGTTTCTGGAGGGGAATCATGAAGTAGAATTTGAGCCTGCATCGGGGGAAGATAAGTATGAGTGGATAGAATCGGTGTTAAGGAGGTTTCGATATGGAGGACTGCGGCGAACCGAGAAGGGTCTGATTCGGCAGTATCTGCGAAAGGTCACCGGGTATTCCCGTGCCCAGGTATCCCGACTGATAGGCCAATACAATCGAAGGGGACAGCTGCGCCGAAAAGAGTACCGCCGGCATCGCTTTGAAGGGAAGTACACCCATCAGGATATGGAATTACTGGCTCGAACTGACGAACTGCACGGATGGTTGAGCGGACCGGCCACCAAAAAGATTCTGGAACGGGAATGGCAGGTTTTCGGGAATGATGACTACCGGAGTATCTCCCGGATATCCGTCTCCCACTTGTACAATCTGAGGGGGAGTTCCAGGTACAGGAATATTACCACGCGGTATACCAAAACCAAACCTTCCGTATCCAGGATCGGAGAGAGGATGAAGCCGGACCCGCAGGGAATGCCCGGCTATATCAGGATCGATTCTGTACATCAAGGGGATCGAGATGGAGAAAAGGGGGTATACCATATCAACGCGGTGGATGAGGTTACCCAATGGGAAAACGTGGCTTCGGTAGAGAAGATATCGGAGATGTATCTGGTGCCGGTTCTGGAGGAGATGTTGGCCCAGTTTCCGTTCACCATACTGGGATTCCACTCTGACAATGGGTCAGAGTTCATCAACAAGCAGGTGGCCAACATGCTGAACAAACTACTGATTCACTTCACCAAATCCAGGCCCAGACACAGTAATGATAATGGTCTGGTGGAGACGAAGAACGGGGCGGTCATCCGCAAACAACTGGGATATGCTTATATCCCTCAGAAGTGTGCCGAAAGGCTGAATCAATTCCACCGAGGCTATTTCAATCCCTATATCAACTTCCACCGCCCCTGTTTCTTCCCGGTGAGCAGGATCGACCACAAAGGGAAGGTGAAAAAGGCCTATCCTTACGAGGAGGTGAGAACGCCATATGAGAAACTGAAATCATTGCCGAAGGCTGAAAAGTATCTGTGTCGTGGGGTAACCTTTGAAGCCCTGGATGCAATCGCTTATCAAATGAGCGATAATCAATTTGCACAAAGGATGGTGAAAGCACGGTTCCAACTATTCCGAGAGATCAATACTTCCCTGAAGCGAGTGGCCCATTGAGGACTTGTCCACTTATCCACAGTATCCGCAAAGAAAGAGGAAGTAGCAAAAAGAAAGAAACGATTATTATGACCCCTTCAGGCTCATCTTTGGATTAGAAAAGACTGAAAACTGTATTCGTACCAAGCACCACGGTCACGCCCTTTAATCGTTAATTGCTGCCAGAACATTTTTTAAATCCTCGGGCAAATCCGCTTCAAATTGCATATATAGCCCGTCGCCCGGCAGGCGGAATCCCAGTCGATTAGCATGCAAAAACTGTCTCTTAAGGAATTTTGATTTGCCACCGTATAGAGCATCACCAACCACCGGATACCCAATAGACGAAAGATGTACGCGAATCTGATGCGTTCGCCCTGTCTTCGGGTGTACCTCAAGCAAGGTATAATCCCCCAAATGTTGTTTAACTTCGTAGTATGTGGTGGCTTCGCGGCCGGTGGAAACAATCGCCATTTTTTTTCGATCCCGGGGATGACGGCCAATAGGTCC
>JAXHTJ010000025.1:0-15931 GCA_034190245.1 Halobacteriota archaeon
GATGGGTACCAATTACATCTTTTTCCCGATAGAGTAAAAGCACTTCATCCCAACCTCTTCTGGATGATGACAGGAGGATGGGTTGCATCGATAATTGCTATTGCCTTAGTCTTGGGGCTGGTTATGAATTACCGGAAGAATATACGCGAACCTCTACAAAGGTTCAAGTGAGGTTTTGTGACGAAGTTCTATGGTTTATTTGGACTTTTTGATAAGATTTACCTTCTCCTCCAATCTTTTATCAAACCACTCCGTAAATCGGTAGTAACTTGTATATAGCGAAACGGTTACCGCCTTCACTTCTGGGATTTTTTTCACCTCTTCCAGAACATCCCCAATCTCCGATAAGGTTCTCGCATACATAAAAAAGACGATTGAAGGTTGGACAGGTCCTTCTTCTGCCCAGATCTCACTGAATCTGTTTTTTATCTCGTTTTTTATCTTACCTTTTCTCACGCCGGTTTTAAGATCGACTATCAATAGATAAATGATATAGTTTTTTGCCCTGGAAAGATCCACATCAACTGTGAAAAATATGGCCTTCTCCATCACAAGCCTATCCAGTCTCCTCTTTATTGTTTTAGGAGAGACTGAAAGTTCCTTTGCAATTTCGTGATTCTTCTTTCTTGCATTGTGATTTAAACTGTGGATTATCTTCCAGTCCAATGGCGATAAGGTTATATCTATAGGGCGATAGCCCCGAGGAATGCTTGTCATTACATTTGAAACACCCTTCACGAGGCCTATCTGTTCGATGATTTGCTCGAGATCCTTGGAACTCTCGAAGTAAAACATTATGGTGAAAACATCTCCAATCGTACCTATCACAAAGAAGATGTTTGGAATTTTCTTAAGCCCGGAAATTATCTCGTCTGTTATGAATTTTCCTTTTACTTTAACGTCTGCTATACAGGTATTCAGTTGCATTAGGCTCACATCAAAATTAACTTCAAAACTTAAGATGACGCCTTCATTAATCATTCTCTCGACTCTCTTTTGCACCGCGGTCCCTGAAATTTTAAGTTCCTTTGCGATACTCAGAAAAGATCTTCTACCATTCTTATTAAGGATCTTCAATATCTCAAAATCAGTAGAGTCCATTTTCACCTTCTTAAGTTAGAATAACGGACATAATATATCAGCTTTTTGTATGTATATATAATTCAATGTGTGGGATGGATTTAAATGGAAAAAGAAGTTAGATAAGTTAAATTATCCATTCAAGGAAAAGAGATGAATAAAATGCCAACTATTAGCCATTTTAATATTCCGGCAGATGATATAGAGCGTGCAAAGAGATTCTACACAGAAGTGTTCGATTGGAAGATAACAAGAGACCCTGGCCCAATGGAGTACTACATGATTGAGACCTCAACCCCGGACGGTGAAATAGGTCTTGGTGGTGGGATGGCAAAGAAGGACGATCCAAGTCAGGCGATTACCCCATTTATAGATGTCCCATCAATTGATGACTGTATTAAAAAAATTGAAGAACTGGGCGGTAAATTGGTCTCTCCCAAGATGGCTGTGCCAAATACAGGATATGTTGCGGTCTGTCTTGATACTGAAAATAACGCTATTGGCCTCTGGGAGACCGACGAAGATGCAGTATAATAGGACAATGTTATAAATCATTCTAAATGACCGAAGAAGATAAGGATTTGATCGCATACTGTGGCCTGTACTGTGGCGATTGCATCAATTATAAAGGCGAAATTGCTGATCTGGCCAGAGATTTAAGAAAGAGATTGAGAGAAGCAAAGTTTGATAGAGTTTCTAAAGGATTATTAAAGTACTTCAAGGAATTTGATAATTATGAGACCTGCTATGAAGTCTTGGGAGCGATGGTTAGACTGCGATGTAACAGGGCCTGTTTAAATGGTGGAGGAAATCCTTCCTGTAGAATCAGGAAGTGCTGTCAAAAAAAAGAGATCCGAGGTTGTTGGGAATGCAGCGAATTTGAAAGTTGTAAAAAATTTGATTTCTTAGAATCTATTCATGCCGATGCCAATTTGAAGAATCTGAAAAGAATCAAAAAGAAGGGACAGGATAAATTCATTAAAGGGAAAAGAGATTGGTAGAAATTCCAACCATACAATTTAATATTTTATCGTAAAAGAATCTTTCACACCTCAGAAATAACTGGTCATGATATACCATTTTAGGGACTTAAACTTGATAAGTGATGAGGTACATAATTATATATTGAAGCAAATTATTAGGGGATGTCGAGGGGAGATTATAAGTGGTGTTGTACATACAAGACTTCTTGATAGAGGTCTTGGAACTCGTAATAAAACTACTGCAAGGCGTCAGGGTCTTTATAGAGACGATGTTAGTCCATCTAAGTAGTGACACCATATCCTCATTATTAGGCTCTTTGACGTCCATTATCTTACGTATGCCACGCCTTGTCTGGTTTTCTGTGAACATCACCGAAGGTAGTGATGTCGTGAATACCGCATTTCACAACTTTACCAGTGGAACTTCTGGAAGCTTGATGGATATAATTGGGCCCAGAAATGGTACAAGTAGCATCACATATATATTGAATGCCACACTGTACACCGGTAATGCTGAGATTGGACCAAGGTTTTTAGTAGCTTTATTCGATTTTATTGCAGCAATTCTTGTGGCTGTGGCGGAATTCATGCAGAGGTTACCTGTTATATTTCCATGGGGGTAAAAGATGTATGCTCAAGAGTTTATGAGATCGGTCGTTGTGGCACTAACAAGCATCATTAATGACCTTACGGGTGCTATAACTGCGTTTAGAGCTCTAGGCACCCTAACTCCAGCAAAATCCGGGAATATTGTTAGTGGTCTTATCAATCTTCTTATTGGCGGGCGTCATTTCCCAGTAGAGATAACTGCAAGGTTATTTCCATGGATTTTTTCCCTATTTGATCGAGTAGTATCCTTAATAACAACAAACAGCACCGTCAATACTGCATATCACAACATCAACTTAAGCGAGAATCTTCCGAAGATAATTGGGCCCATAAATGGCACATATGGCCCTACATATCTGATTAATGCAACGATCAATATTGGAGTTGACGGTGCTAATTACACCGGCGATCCAACGGTATCGATAGATTTTATGGTCGCTATGTATCAAGCGATCGCGGCTATATTTGATATGCTTGGGGAGATAGGGACGAAAATCCCATTGATGTTCCCTTGGGGATAGCTCTATTTCGAAGTTATACAGTAGTTAGGTCAGTTCATTTGGCATGTTTGGAAAAAAATAACCTTATTGGTTGACAAGCCTCATGTTGACATTTTAGCATATATCAATCATTATTCTAATAATCTTGATCATAAAAGTCAAAATTGTGTGGAAATATATAAATAATATGAACACTATATATTATATTAGGTAAAGCCGAGCGAATAGGCTAAGACAGAGGTAAATTCAAAAAATTCTGGAGGTAAAAAACGAAAATGTATGCACAAGAATTGATGAAAGAGATCATTGAAGGTTTAACAACGCTTTTTAGTTCAATAATAAGCGGCATAGCTACGGTTGGAGCAGAAGACTATCCTGCAGTAAAGGCAGGAAACATGATTGGTGGTCTCATTTCTGCTGTAGTTGGTTTGCTGGGTCCGCTGATAAATTCAGTGATGAACCTTGTCCCAGGTATTATGGGCCTTGGTGACCGCGCAGTGACTCTTACGATGGATGATGCTACAGTAAATTCAGCATATCATTCCGTCCACGTGGCCGAGAATCTGCCAAAATTGATGGGGAACAGTTCAGCTGGTATGGGTTATCTCTTGAATGCAACAACGAGTATCGGACTTGATGGTACCAGTTACACCGGTGATCCACAGGTAGGTGTTAACTTTATGGAAGGTCTTTATTTATTGCTAGCGGAGTTACTCGAGGTGATGGGTAACTTTATGGTTAACACTTTGCCAAGCATGTTCCCATGGGGGTAAATAAAGAACAACATCTACATAAAACAACATCTATGGAAAGGGTTTATCCCTTCCCATAACTTTATATTTTTTAGCTTTTAATAATGTCGGTATGTTAAAAGATTTCAGGTTTTCATTTCGCTTTTTTGTTGCAATTATAATTGTCTTAATAATAATTTCGGCACCGGTTTCGTCATTTACTACCACATTCAGTGACTCGTTTGATGATGAAACAAAAGTATCAGAAAAGAGCACTGTGGTTGTGGAAGACGGAAGTGTTGAGCTTGAATATATAATAGGCGCTGGAAGGACGAACTGGGCCCTCGCTAAATACGGATCAACAGTTCAATTGGTTGAAAATAAGGGATATGTTTATGGCGGGCATGTATCAAATTTAATAGACGGAGATCCTGATACAAATGTATGGTTTCGTGTTGGCGGAAACATGTCAATTGAGCTTACCCTTCCAAAAGAAATTGATTTGGTCAAGGTTGCAGTAAAGAGTGAGCCATCGTACCAGATTTTTAAATACGACATCTATATTCAGAATAGTACAACCAATAGCTTTGAGTTGATAGGAACCGGAAGTGGAGATAGCAAGTTCACATTTGATCCTATCAAATCAGAAAAGATAAAATTAAGAATGCACGTTACACAAGGACAGGGCAGAATATTTGAAATCGAGGCCTACTCCCTGTCGAGTGGGTATCTCTCTAATGGTGAGCTGATATCCACAACGATGACGTCTGATCCAATAATGGCGGTTACGCCGAGATGGAATGCATACGTTCCCAGTGGCACTTCTGTAAATGTTAATGTCTCAAATGACAATGGTAGGACATGGGAAAACGTAGAAGATGGAGTATCCCATATATTCAGATCAGCCGGCAACAAGTTTAGATACAAGATATATCTCACGACGACTCATAGAGATGTGACACCATCCGTAAGTGATATATCCTTTAGCCTTTCGACGATACACACTGAGCCGACGGAGAAATCGATAGTAATCTCATGGGAGACAGCTGAGAAAGGGGATAGCTTAATTAAATACGGAAGGGCACATAACAATTACACATCAGAAGTATATGATGCAACTTACTCCACATCTCATAGCCTTAACATAACTGGGCTGAGACCGGGCACGACTTACTACTATATTGTTAACAGCACTGGTGCTTCTGGAAATTCAACTCAAAGTGCCGAATACAGCTTCACCACTGACTCGATATCCAGAAATCAACCGGGGTTTGAATCTGTCTTTACGATCTCTTGTATGTTCGCGGTTGCATATCTTCTGCTGAAACGTGAAAAGTAACACGCTCATTTTTAAAGGAACACAAATACAAAGTATGCTATTGCCACCATAATCAAGGAATGCTTCAAACCACTTAAGGTTTGACCCTCGCCCATCTGCCCGGCTATAAGTCCGGAACAGAAACCCTGGATTACGACTGAGTGGAAGAATAACTCTTTGTATGTCTCTATATCAAAATCTTGGGCGAAGAAACCAGCTGCATTAGAAGTCACACCAATATCTGTTGGGACCCTTGGCAGAAACATCGTTGATAAGATCAACACAATGAAGAGAAAGACTGCGAAAGAGATATACACGACGATAACATACATGAACATATTGATCCTCCTCTCGTCTCTTAGAGTCTTTGCCGTCGTCGCATCCCTTGCAGCTATGGTTAGAACATCCCTTATGTCCCCGGAGACCTCGCTTGCCTTTGTTATTAGCGATACTGTACGTGATATTGACCCGGTTCTAATCCTCTTTTCGAATCTTATGAACGCCGTTGTAGTTGTACTTCCCCATTGAATCTCTCCCCACATCTTTCGCACCTCTGAGGTGAGTATACCAAGATTGGATGCGAGTATGAGTTTAAGCGCTCTTGCCAATGTTAATCCGGCTTCTTGTATGCTTGCAAGACCGGTCAAGAAGTCTGGAATTGCGTCTTCTATCTTCTTTATCTTCCTCTCTCTCACCTCGTAGAAGAATGCAAAAGGCGTCAGTGAGATGAAGAGAGCAATTACTATGTGATTGTCCAGGATATCAATAGTAATCGGGTTTATACCCATTAGATGATATAACATAACGATGAAGTAAATCACCCCCGCCGGGACACTTATGTATAAGGCAAGTGATGGCTCTTCAAATATTGCTCTTAATGGATTCTTCAAGAATTCAATCAATTTTTGCCTTTTATCATGCCTCTCAAAAGCACTGAAGAGGTGTGATTCACTCGATTTTGTCTCTGCTGTCGGAACGTCTTTAAAGACATCAAGTCTTTTAGAGGTGGTAAAGAAAGCCCTATGTTCGGCCGATTTTCCAGACATTGAGCTTAGCAGTATTACAAAGACCATAGAACCGAGAGGTATAACAAAGTATATGATCAGCTGAAGTACGGTTAAATAACCACCACTCATCATACCCATTACAACGATTATCGTTATAAGGAATAGCGGGAACGCAATGAAAGCGGTCACATATACCTCCGCGATGATTGCAAGTGTCTCCAAAAAATTTTTCTGCTCCTGAGCAGCTTCTTTCTGAAACTGTTGAGACTTGGCCGATAGATACGATGTTATGTTGCTGCCACTATCGATTGTGGATATCAGTCCCTCGAGAAAGTTTTTGAACTTATCTGATGGTGTGATATCACTTACATTGTGAAGGGCAGTAGTAATGTCATGACCGAAATACTCTGTGTCTCTTATGATCATTCCTGCTTCATTTCCAACCTCTCCATAGACGTTGGAGTACTCACGCAGGGATTTGAAGATATCAATAATATTGACCCCACCTTTACTCATCGCATACATGAATGTTATGGCATAAGGCACAGTTGCATCAATTTGACCTTTCCTGACACTGGCAGAGAACGATGGGTAGTACAGAAATAGACGATAACTTATCTGTGCGAATAAGAGGATAAATAGCGGAACTACGCCCAATGTGAGCAATAGCTCTTTATTAGCCACAGCCCATGCCTGTGATGATCCTTCCGTGACATAAAATAATGTGAAGGGCAATTCCAGATCTAAGACAACGCCTAAAATCAAATAACCGAGAAAACCCCCAAACACACCGATGATTATGGAAGAGAGCATCGCAGCTGCAACGTATTTATCCGAAGGAACTCCCATATGAGCCTGTCTCAACTTTTTTTGCAATTTGTAGTGCGGTTTCTTACTTGTCCGATTGCCGAATATTTGAAAGGCTAAATCTCCGACCAAGCTCATGCTCTATGAACCTTCCTCAAGTTGTCTCTCATACTCAATCTCTTCTAACACTTTTTCTGGGTTAACGAAGTATTTCTGTATAATTGGCGCAATCTTCCTATAATCCCGCATGTCCTTATCTACCATATACTGCAGCACCTTCTCCCTATTTTTGAGCTCTTGGTTCATCTGCAATGTGCTCCAACCTCTATTTGCCATAATCTCACTTAAAACTTGAGAATCACTGCCCCTCTCAAAGATGTCCGAGACCGGATTCCACTTGAATACCTCGTTGATTCTGATGTTTTCTGTTCTTGGATCTATTCCCGTAATCTCAACTATTGCAAGATTTCTTCTTACACGTTCCCCTTTATGATAGGTTAATATCTGCAAACTTATCAGATCTAATGCCTGTAACATCATGTTAGGTACGTTAATTGGCTCATTCTCCAGCCTGCTGACTGCCTCCTGAATGCTACCGGCATGCATCGTCGAATAGGTAGTGTGCCCTGTAGACATAGCTTGGAATAGCGTCAGGGCCTCTGGTCCTCGAACCTCACCCACTATCATGCACTCTGGCCTCTGACGAAGCGCTTGTCTCAGTAGTTCATACATATCGACAGCGCCCTCATCTCCTCCGGCCATTAATGGCTCTCTTGTGACTGAGGCGATCCAATTTTCGTGGTAGAGTGTAAGCTCCCTAGTATCTTCTATCGTAACTATCTTTGATGTAGGCGGTATGAAAAGTGAAGAAGCATTTAAAGCAGATGTTTTTCCAGCAGCAGTACCACCACAAAATATCATGCTCCTATTGTTCTCGATACAAAGCCACAGATATGCCAGCATCTCTATTGAGAATGTACCATATGCCACAAGATCAACAGGGGTGAAGGGATCCTCACTGAATTTTCTAATGGAATAAGAGCTTCCCCTTGTTGTTATCTCTCTACCAAGCGTTGCCTGCAATCTGGATCCTTCCGGAAGGGTTGCATGCACCATTGGTGTCCCGGCGGATATATGTTTTCCCGATCTCTGTGCAAGCGTAGTTACGAAGTTATTCAGATTCTCTTCTTCATAACTGATATTGGTCTTTATACTCTGGAATTTTCTATGGTACAGAAATACAGGAACACCCACACCATCACACGATATATCCTCTATCCTGTGATCCTTCATCACTGCATTTATCTTCCCATATCCAACATAATTACGTTCTGTGTAGTACAAAATTTTATGAAAAGATGCAGGATCAAGAGGTAGCCTGTAACTCTCTATGAGTTCAGCAACCTTCTCCTTCAAAACCAACTTCTTAACAGAATCTGTGGATATGTCTTCCAATATTATAATGTCCCGGAGATCCTCATATGTCCTCTCGAGCAGAGCTTTTTCAAAAGGAGTTAGCTCAGGTTCAATGACCTGATACATATAGTCGTGATTATCATCATCGTATAATATTGAGATAAAAGCGAAAGGTTCATCCACCCAGTATCTCTCAATCTCTCTGAAACCTGGGACGCCCCTGAATACAGCCAAAGGACCATACTTATCTAAGTCATATTCATCGATCTCAAGCGGCTTTCTACTTCTAACGAACCACCTTCTCCACCGTGACCCTTCTTCAGCCTTCTCTCCAGGCAACTCGACGCTCTCAAGCGCCTCAAGCTCAGAAAGCATATTCAATTCTTCGGAGAGCTTCGAGGCTTTTTCAGTCAACTCATTGGCTTCTTCTGGTTTCCCGGCACTGATCAGCATCCGTATCTTCTTGAGAAGTTCGCTCCTTTCCTCTTCCAATTTACTTCTTCTTGATTGGAGCTTCTCTTCAGCTTCTTTCTTTGGAGTTAAAGCCTCTTCTTTCCTTTCCCAGATCTCATCCAGCATCTCCAGTTCTTCAGATATCTTAGAGGCCGCTTCAGTTAAATTAGTCGCTTCTTCTGGATTTCCAGCCTCAATAGATTGTCTTACCTTCTTCAGGAGTTCTTTTCTCTCTTCAATTAATTTACTCTTTCTTTCTTGAAGCTTCTTAAGCTCATCAGTCTTCGGTATTAGATGGCCTTCCTCATCCCCCAATTTCTTTCTAAGATCATCTAAATCAGCGTCGGTTTCTAATACAGCCAGTAAATCACTTTCGTTGGCCAAAAGCCTTACCCCCCATTAATTACTATTATAATTATGCTGGTAAACTATATAAATGTGATGTAACCTATGTTCTTTGCATCATAAACTATTTAATGGGAGACGTAAGATAGGGAGTGAATTTATTGGCGGTGGAGGATGTCTAAAATATATGGTATCACTTCGGGAAAAGGCGGTGTTGGTAAGACAACTGTCGTTTCAAATCTGGGCGTTATGCTCACACTTTTGGGTAAAAAGACGTTGGTCATTGATGCTGATATCGCAATGGGTAGCTTACAGTTGGTACTGGGGCTTCAACATACGCCGATCACATTACACGAAGTACTTACAGGGGAAGCAGATATTGAAGATGCAATTTACGAGACGAGTGATGGACTCCATGTAATCCCTTGCAGTTCTTCGCTACAGTCGTTCTTGAGATCAGATCTGGAAGTTCTCAAGGATGCAATTTCTAGACTTCGAATGTATGACTTCATCCTGGTCGATGACTCTGCTGGACTTACAAAGTATAGTTTGGCACCACTAAAGGTAGTGGAAGAGACCCTTTTAGTGGTAACCCCGGATTTGCCCTCGATATCCGCAGCGCTTCGAATGAAGATTGCTGCAGGGATGTCAGGTGCAAGAGTCACCGGTGCAATAATAAACAAACAGAGAGTGACAGGGATTCACAGGGATGAGATCAGGTCGACCCTAGGAATCGAGGTCCTTGGAGAGATCCCCCAGGATAAAAATGTGTTAAAATCATTGGATGCAAAGAAAGCGGTTGTTACCTACAGGCCAAGAACCCCTGCTAGCAGGGCTTTTAATATGCTATCTTTAAAGATGGCAGGAGAGATAGATGAACTGATGGTGCCCGGTATCTTACAAAGATTTATGCAGATGATCAGAGGGTAAATATAATATACATAAACACAATATGGATAAAGGGGGATATTGTTATGGGTTCACCAACAAAGAAAATTCCAACGGGGATACCATCTATTGACACTATCATAAAGGGTGGTTTTCCATCTGGATCATTCACATTGCTACTCGGAGAAGTGGGTGCTGGTAGTGCAGAGTTTGCTTATACATCTGCAATTATGCTGTCGCTGATGAAATCAGGGGCCATGCCATTGACGGTTGAAAGCGAAGATATTGTTATACCAGATTCGATATGCTACATCTCCATAACACGATCAAAAGAGGATATAATGAAAGAGATTGGACTCTCTTTCGCACCAGACTATTATGAATCGATCAAGGAAATTCTGGTCTTTAAAGACTTTTCAAAGGAGTATTTTAAGCAATCTCCTTTTACATTTTCTGAAGATCCCAGGAGTACATTTGATTCTCTTAAAGGTTTGGGTAACGAAAGTTTGATAGAATTGCTCGTGAGTTTTTTAAACAAGAATGCCTCTAACAGCCTTGTGATAATAGATTCACTTACGGATCTGGTGAGAATGTATTCGGATCGGTTAAATTGGCAAGATCTGATCTCATTTTTAAAGGGACTGCAGAGGGCGACCAAGTCGTGGGATGGGCTTGCTTATATGCTCCTTACAACAGATATCTTCGAGCATAGCAGACAGGAGGAGATTGCGGACTGCGCTGATGGAGTACTCATATTTGAATGGGGAGAGTTGGGAACGGCCCAGAGACAGAGAACGTTGTATGTCAAGAAATTCCGGGGTCTGCTTTCACAACTTGAATCGGATAATATTGCAAAGTTTGAGACAAAGATTACGCCAAACACTGGCTTTGAGGTTTCTAATGTCAAGATGATAATGGGGAGGAGATGATGGAAAGAGTCAGTACTGGAATTGAGGGATTGGACGATATGCTGGGTGGGGGCCTTCCCACTCATGAGACCATCGCAGTTATAGGTCCTTTTGGTACGGGAAAGACCATATTCGGATTACAGTTCATCTGTGAAGGTTTATCTAAAGGAGAATCAGGTCTTTTTATCAGTCTGGATGAAGGGGAAGAAGAGCTGGTACGAACAGCGTCAAACAGTGGTTGGGACCTGCGTCCATTCATCGACGAAGAGAAGCTTATACTCCTCAAACTCGATGCTTCGGACATCATGACGTCAATAACCCGAATTCAAAGCGAGTTACCCAAGCTTTTGAGATCTTTTAAACCCCAAAGAGTGGTCATAGACCCGATTACGTTACTTGAAATGTTGTTTAATGATGAAGCTGAGCGGCGTGTTCAGCTCTTCAATCTCTGCCAAACGATAAAAGATAGTGGAGCGACGATTGTGCTTGTATCAGAGTGTGATAAAGAGACTCCCTATTCTTCTAAATTTGGATTGGTAGAGTACGTATCCGATGGTGTGGTTGTGCTACGTTACGTCCGGCCAAGCGATTTAACTGAGGTTATACTGGCCATTGAAATAGTAAAAATGAGAAGGGTTGAGCATTCAAGAGAGATAAAACCTTACTCTATTACCAGCAATGGAATTATCGTGCATTCCGAGTCAGGAGTCTTCTAAGGTGATAAAATGATGGAGGGGCTGATGGAAGAAAAGATAGAAAAACGGATAGAGGATGTGAGATTAAAGACCGGGGTTTATGGGCTTGACGACATAATCGGGGGTGGTTACCGAGAGAATACGGTGAATGTGATCTTGGGATCCGCAGGCGCAGGTAAAACAACTCTGGCATTACAGTTTCTTTTACACGGCCTAAATCGGGGGGAGAAAGCAGTCTATCTATCTTTAGAGATGGAAGAGAAGTACATCGTAAGAGAATGCAGGCAGATGGGATGGTTGGAGATTAAAGATCACATCGAAAGTGGGAAATTGAAGGTGATCTACAGGCGTGGAGAAGATGTTCTATCAATATCAAGAGAACTCTCGACCGATATAACAGAGGTTGTAAAGGAGGTTGTTGAACCGGGGTCAAGGATAGTAATCGATCCTCTCACTCACCTTACATTTTTGGAGGATAAGAGCCACAGGACGTATCTAAGCGAGATGTTCAATACTCTCAGAGAACTTGGCACAACGATAATAATCCTCGAAGAGCCGCCTTTTCAAACTTCTAAAGAGATGGGTGGAGAGACATTTACCCCTCTTTATCTTGCAGACAGCGTGGTCCATCTCCAGAGCCTGGGATTTGGCGAGAGGTATAACAGAACACTGAGGATTATAAAACATAGGGGATCCAAGCATGGAGAAGGGTTATACCCCATATCAATACATCGAGGGCTTGGA
Organism: Halobacteriota archaeon; assembly: GCA_034190245.1. Lineage (GTDB taxonomy): Archaea > Halobacteriota > Syntropharchaeia > DAOWMC01 > DAOWMC01 > JAXHTJ01. Next base: position 12,485 of record JAXHTJ010000025.1, read on the forward strand.
GTCGTTGTAGAGACATCAGATGAAGAGATAGAGAGAATTATGCCAAATACAGATTATCAAGACCGATTTGAAGAGGCAAAGGCGATCGTAAAAGATATGAGGGTAGATTTGACAGATAGACTTATCGGCAGAATTGAATTATTACAGCGAAACTGGACAAGTGACGAAGATCCCGAGGAAGTTCTGAAGAAGTTCCTGGATGCGGAGAAGGAATGATATGCCATCGGAGCTAAAGAAAGCGTTGGATGAGCTATATGAAACGGATGGTATAGAAGCCTGCATATTATACAGGGTGGATGGGACGGCAATAGCTCTGAGATCGCCGGACAGAAGAACACTTATGGGTATAATGAGATGGATGGAGAACGAGGTGAAGTATGTGATGGGGCACATCGAGAGGGAGGAATTGGAAGACATCATCTTCACCTTTAGAGGGCATAAAGTCGCATTTCATCCTTCTTCAGAATCTACGATTTTAGCCACGATAATAAACCCGGAAGCACACCAACAATTGACATCACTTGAGATAACTCGCGCTGCAACAAAGATAAAGGCAGCTATAATGTGACGAACCTTCATCGATCGATAAAAGTCTAGATACATTTTTCCGATATAGATATATTTATAGTAACCTCTGTCTAATTCATCTGTTCAGAGGGTTGAAAAGATCTTTGAGAGATATTCTTTAAGATCAACTAGTGAAGATGAAATCGATAGTATCTTTTAGTAACAAGCGCAATCCGAAAGAAGCGTCAAAAGGGATCATGGAAGATGTCCACTCGAGACTGGAGTTTGAACCTGATCTGGCACTATTCTATGCCACGCAGAAGTATCATGGCAATTACCAGACGATGTTAGAAACAATTGGGGAAGAGTTCGGGGATCTACCACAGATCGGGGCTTCAATAGACGGAATGGTCTATCCGGATGACATAAGGGCAGATGGTGCTGCTCTTATTTTATGTCATGATCCTGATGCAAAGATAGATGTAAAGGGACTGAAAGTGAAAGGGGCGATAAAGACGGCTGAAAAGCTCGCAGATAAAGTAAGCTGTAAAGAAGGTACAATTCTTCTTCATTTTCCTGTAGTCCATGTTCCAACTTTGAGAGATGGCATTGAGTTCTACGCAAGAGGTGCCTACTACAGTCAGAGATGCAAGGGAAAGGATATAGAAAAACAGAAGAGCTATGCTTCAAGCTTCTCAGATTACTGCGATAGAAAGAATATATTCTACCCACCCCCCACCATCTTGAATAAATTCGCAGAAAAGACGAACTACAAAGTACCAATAGTCGGAATAAATGTACTCCATACACAGATGAAGTTGGATTCTCCGAATATATTCTGCAACTTCAATGACATAGATGGTGGGATCGCCGCTTTAACAATTGAGAAAGATGATATAAATGTTATATACGATGACATTTTTCCAGATAAAGGGAAAACTTTAGAAGAGACTATGAAGATAGTCAGAGATAAATTCCGGATTGTAGAAGAGTACAACGCAGTATTTGAGAAGAATGTACTGATATCTCTGGATGGAGAACCGCCAGTTGATGCAGTAAAAGACAATATATTCGTCTCAAATAGGAACGAGAATAAATTAGTAGATAAGCTGGAAAAAGGAAGCTTTGAAGCCCAAATACCGTATGGATTGGCATTCTTTAATGAAGGGACGAGAGGTATGACAATTACTGGAATTGGATCATACTATCCTTTTGATATGTTTCCTTTCTTTGCGGACCTTTCTGGTTTTTCTGAAAAGGTTTTACTCGTTCATGAATCTTTTTATGGAAAACTCTCAGATTTTATATCCTCTATGTATCAGATAGAGCATCCAGAGAGGTTCAATTTATTGTTTATGGATCAGGGATCAATTTCTGCTTTTGGAAATAAAGTCTATGAGCTAACAAACGAAATAAAGAACGTTGCAAGGGATAATTATTTTGGGGTTATTTCAGCTTCCCCTTCTGTGTATCTACCAAAAGATTATCAGAGAAGGAGTTATATCCCGGAATCAGATCAGAATATTTTTTCCACTGCCGCAGGAACCAATATCTGTTTGGAGATCTAAAGGAGGCCGCCAATCCCAAATAAGACGAGCGAAGCATAAGTTGTCAGCATCATATTCTGAACTGGTTTATAATCCTCAACATCCAGTTCCCAGCTTTTTCTATGAAAGTGAAGAAAAGTTCCTATCATGAAAAGGATAAAGGGTATGACAACTAATAAGCTACCAAGATTGAAGATATTCAATCCCGTAGAAGCGATAATCGATATATAGAAAAAAATCAAAAAGATGGAAGACAGATAGAGGAGTCGTGATGGTGGAAAAACAACACCAAATGTCTTCAGTCCAGCTTCTCTGTCTCCAGATATATCCTTTAGATCTTTCAGCAACAGTCCAGAGATGCCGTAAAAGAGAAATATCAGTGCAAGAGTTATGCCTTTCAAATTTAAATCAGAATATATTAACCAAATGCTCAATGTAAATGATGGCCAAGCTATGCTATACGTAATTAATTCCCCTATATAGTGATCTTTAAGCCTAAAGCCAAAGATGCTCTTGAGTATTAAGTTATCAGAGTACCACCATGTCACAAAGCACCATATGATAAAGAAGGCGAAAATCGACCTGTCTAGATTCAATGAAAGATAAAAAACAAGACCAATAGAGATCAAATATAAAAATAAAGCCAAAATTATTGTGGTCCTTCTTTTCACTAAACCTTCTGTTAGGACATTATTTTTACCACGGGCTATATCTTCTTTGATGTCATTGCTGTGATTCCATAAGTTCGATCCAAAATTTGGGATTAATGCCACACCGATGCCATTCATAAGTAGGTAAAAAGAGGGTATATCTAATGAATAGAAAGATCCAATGGATATAAAAAAAAGGGAAATAGAAAATAATGCCATAACATAAAAAGTGGATCGGGGGATGAAACAAAGCTTAATTATCCCCAAGGCCACATTTTTCCGCATATTTCCCGTCTTTGGTCAATACACTAATCTTTGCTTCTTAAAAAATGTTCCAATTCAATGCTTCTAGACTTATTTAAAAGAAATACAACCTTGCCTTCTCGAAAATATCCTCGGCTGCTTTCTCTTCTTTCTCTCTTCTCTTCATTTTTTTCACCTCCAGGTGACACCGGAATCTCAACCGATGTTCGTAAATGTTACGCAATACTATTTAAAGCTTTCGACAAGTCTTGTTTAACCTTAATGTAAGTATGAGTAAAGTTTATTATATATTATAATAAAATGAAGTGTAAAAGAGCTCTTAGTCCATTCGCCAAAGTGAGAGGGGGGCTTTGGGAGAAGAATATGACCAGGATGGAAGCGATTAGCGCTTTAAGTCAATTTAGAGTAGAAGAAGTCATTTCAAAGAAAGTTAAGGGCAAGTTCTACAAGGATAAAGACGAAGAGCCTATAGAGGATGG
>JAXHTJ010000025.1:16031-21693 GCA_034190245.1 Halobacteriota archaeon
GATAGAAAGCTAGAAAAAATTACGGCCAACCGACCGGAGAACCCCGAAGCGCATCCTACCCCCTTCAGATCCTGTGGTCAAGAGGATGCGGCCTTTGATAAGGCTTTGGATAAGGTTATGGTTGGAAAGGGGCAATCTTATACAAAAGAAGATGATGAAGAATACCACGAAGATGCAGTGGAAGAACCCAAGGAAGATGATCCCATAGATCCCCCACTAACGATAGATGAGGACACTTTTGACAAAAATATTGATAAAAATATTGAAAATAGTTCGGTCAATAGACTTACAAAGCTCGGACTTAAGTCAAACCCCTTCAGATCCTATGGTCATGAGGATGCGGCCCTGGATAAGGTTATGGTTGGAAGGGAAGATGAAGTTGAGATACTCGAAACAATCATCGATTTTTTTAAGATGGGGTCAAAGAAGAATACGGTTCTAATCGGAGAAGATGGGATTGGGAAGACAACGATAATACAAAGTTTGATAAGGAAACTGAAATTTGAGAAATCAATCGTCCTTTATCATGCTTATTTTCCCTCCTTTAAACAAATAGTAACCTCTCTTGCACAAAATATCGGTGATAGCCTGGAAAATGTCGATGATGTAAGGGAACTGGGCAACATGTTCCTGAGCATGTGTTCCGAGTCGATGCATGAGGTTATTCAGATTCTTGACAACTTAGAAGATCTTCTCGGCTGTTCTGATGTGGACAGGGAGGAGTATGTGAGGATGTTCAAGGAATCAAATGTCCTTTTTATCTGCGCAACCACCCTGGAAGGTTGGAAGAAGCTACTTGAAAAGTGGCCAGCCCTTTCAAGCGTATTCACCCAGATATACGTAAAACCCCTCGATATCGACAAATCCAGCCAGATCGTGAAGAAGAGATTGGAGATGTCAAGGGTTGGTGGAAAAAATGGTTACTCACCTTTTACAAAGGGTGCAGTTGAGACGATAACAACCTATGCTTTCTTTGTTCCGGGAAAGATAGTGGACTTCACTTCGAGGATGATGATCGAGGCGATGATAGAAAAGAGAGATGTGATTGATGAAGTCTTTGTTAGGAGAGTCTTGCTAGAAAAATCGGCCTTTTATGAGTATTACAAGCAACTGAGCGATCGTCAAGTAAATATAATCGAGGAGATAATTAAGAACGGCGGGGAAGCGAACTTCAATTTCCTATCAGACGCAATAGGTATATCAAGAGTGGCCATTGCAGATCACATTCAGAAGTTGGTCGATCTTGGGCTGGTGGAATATATAGATGCTCAGGGCAGGGAGAAGCTCTTCAGGGTGACAAATAATATAAAAGTTCTGGTGGGTTAAACTGCAAAGATATTTATATCTTTTAAGCTGATTCTGAGGTCGAGGTATCGTATGGAACTAAATGGTGTCGAGATAGAAGATACTTTTGCCGAGGCATTTTCGCTTAAAATGGCGAGGGTGGTGATAACTGCAGCAAACAAGCACTGGGCCATGGTTGCAGCAAAAGAGGCAACAGGATTTGGAACATCGGTCATAGGTTGTCCTTCCGAAGCGGGGATAGAGTGTTTAGTACCTTCCGAAAAAACTCCCGACGGTAGACCGGGTGTAGCAATTTTAATATGCCACCCAAAGAAGGATGGGGTAAAGGATCAGCTTCTTGGTAGGCTTGGACAATGCGTACTCCCGGCCCCTACAACAGCATCATTTAACGGTCTTGAAACTGAAGAAAAACTTTCTATAAAACTCCAATTTTTCGGAGATGGTTTTCAGTATGAGGCTGAAGTAGGTGGACGTAAAGTATGGGGGATTCCATTGATGGAAGGAGACTTCATCTTCGAAGAAGATTATGGTGTCCAGAAAGGAGTGGCCGGTGGAAACTTCTTCATTCTTGCTAAAAACCAGATGGCAGCACTTATGGCGGCCGAAAATGCCGTGGATGCAATACTGGATGTTGAAGGAACGATTACACCATTTCCGGGCGGAATAGTTGCTTCTGGAAGCAAGGTTGGGTCACAGTACAAGTTTTTGACGGCTAGCGCAAACGAGAAGTACTGTCCAACACTGAAGGACAGGGTAGAAGGAACAAGTATCCCAAAAGAGGTTGAATCGGTCTACGAGATCGTTATAAATGGGCTTGATGAAGATAGTGTCAAGCGGGCAACGAAGGCAGGCATAAAAGCTTCAGTTAAGATCCCAGGAGTTGTTAAGATAACGGCCGGAAACTACGGTGGTAATCTCGGGCAGTACAAGATCAACCTGCACGAGATACTGGGATAAAAGGCAACATATGTCAAATTTTATTGGAGATTGCCTGTCTAAATGCGCTAAATACAATTCAGATGGCCTCTTTATGGTTTATGGTGACCGGAGGATCAGCTGGAGTGATCTGAACGAGCGTGTGAATAGACTTGCAAATGCTATCACTGATCTGGACGTGAAAAAAGGTGACAAGGTCACCATAATGTTTCACAACTGTCCAGAGTTCTTCGAAACTAACTATGCCATACAGAAGATAGGAGCGATTCCTGTTCCTATGAACTACCGGTTCTCTCCCGTGGAGATCGAGTATCAGACCAATCATTCTGATTCCATCCTCTTTATATTTGAAGATCTTTGGTTGGACGCCGTAAACACTGCTCGCCCGAATTTTGATAAAATAAAAAACCTCATCTACGTCGGAAAAGATTGCCCAGAGGATATGCTCAGTTATGAAGATTTAATCGGTAAGTATCCTCCAACGGAACCAGAGGCGGAGGTGAAGGAGGATGATATCTGTGTCATATGCTATACAGGCGGCACAACCGGGCTTCCAAAAGGCGTCATGCTTACATACAAAAATCATGTAAAACTTCTGGAATCGATGCTCACTTCCCTGATTCCAAGACTACCGGATATTGGTATTCCAGAAGAATCGAGAAAAAAGATTGGCTCACTTATGCCAATTCCCGGAGCTGCAAGGTTGATTGGCCTTGTCGAGACCCGCCCTGTTAAATTCTTACTCACCCGCCCCTCCACACAAAATCTTGCAGGTGGAGTTGTAAAGAGGATGCTTGGTAGGCCCATTCTTTTGCGCATGGGCTCAAGACTTGGGGCCAAGGTAATGATGCCCTCTTTTCCTTTATTTCATGATGCGGCTTATCAACTGGTTATTTTATGTCCTGTAACCGGCATTTTAACGTTCGTTTCTCCTGTTAGCCCGAGTTTCGATCCAAGAGAAGTTTTTGAGCTGATGGAAGAGGAAAAACCGATTATGCTTGGAAATGTTCCCACGGGATGGAAGAAAATGCTCGATTTTGAGGATATCGAGAAATACGATAAAAGCTCTGTCTTGATAGCAGCAACAGGGGCAGGAGTGAATCCCGGAGAGCTGAAGAAGAAGATCCTGAAGCACTTCCCCGGCATCATGATAGTTGATGTTTTTGGACAGACTGAGATGACCCCAAATACAACTATCAGAATAGATGCTGATGTGGGCAAGATAAAGGATCGTTCAGTCGGAAAGCCGATAGTCGAGACCCGGATAATCGATGATAATGGAGATGACGTCAAACCTGGTGAGATCGGCGAGATAATCTACAAGAGCCCAACGATCATGAAAGGCTACTACAAAGAGCCCGAAAAGACCGCAGAAGTGATAAAGGACGGGTGGTTTTACAGTGGAGATCTCGGTTATTTTGATGAGGATAATGAGATACGGATCGTCGAGCGTAAGAAAGAGTGTATATCAAGTGGCGGAGAAAAGATATTTCCGCATGAAGTCGAAGAGATCATGCTGACCCATCCGAAGATAAAAGAGGTTTGCGTGATAGGTATTCCTGATGAGACGTGGGGAAGTGCTGTTCGTGCTGTTATCCAGCTTGAAGAAGGGGAATCAGCAGGTGAAGAAGAGATAATAGAATGGTGCAGGGGAAAGATGGCCGGTTACAAAAAACCAAAATCAATTGAGTTTGTTGACTCTTTTCCTGTGACTCCCGTTGGAAAGATCCAGAGGGCAAAGGTAAAAGAGATATATGGAAAACCCTAAGGGGGTGCTTAAGATAGGCGCAGAGAAAATAAAGTTATCTCAAGTTTTAAGGGCCTCACTTCCGTTAATTGGGATGGAGCAGACTCGAGGGACCTTACTTTCAGCTATGGGGACGATTGGAGTGCGAAAAAGCCTCTCGATTGCAAGACCGATGCTGAACGCTCATACCATATCGAACATGACAGGCTCAAGGTTGGACCTGATAATTCCTGAGGCGTTTTCAGCGATATTCGATGCTTTTGGTGATAGAGAAGCGATCATCTCTCAAGGAAATAGGATCACATATAAAGAGTATAAAGAGAGGGTTTTTCGCTTTGGGAACGGCGTACAAGACCTGGGACTGAAAAGTGGGGATAAAGTAGCTGTTATGCTTTACAACTCCAATGAATATCTGGAATCGATGTTTGGTTCATCATATGTTGGCTGCCCAAATCCTGGAGTGAACTGGCATCTGAGTGGCGATGAGCTGGCGAGAACAATCAACATAACAAGTCCTAAGGCATTACTTTTTGACGGGGAATTCCTGGAGAAGATCATCCAGATAAAAGATGATCTGAAGAGTGTTGAACATTTCATCGTGGTCGGAGAAAACGTCCCCGAAGACATGGTGCAGTATGAGGATCTTCTCAAAAGTTCATCTGACAAGATGCCGGATGGGAATTTCATCCTTGCCTTAAATCCATATACGGGTGGAACAACAGGAGTCCCAAAGAGCGTAAATTATTATGACAGTGCAAGCTATCTCTTCAGTAATATCGCTGAAGGCCCAAGGACCAGCCTGAAAGAGTATCTAAGGCTTGCGGTAATGGAGTTCAGCTTCATCCATTACTTTGATATGCACAAAATTAAGGATCTTAGATCGCTTGTAATTGCTCCCATTTATCATGCAGGTGCACTGGTCGGACTTATCCCATTCTTCCTAGGGGGCACGATGGTCATGATAAGGAAGTTCGATCCTGAGTACACCCTTAAATTGATCGAGGAGGAGAGGGTATCATGGAGCTTTGTGGTCCCAACGATTCTTCAGAGGTGGTTGGCACTGCCAGAGGAGGTGAAGAAGAGGCATTACCTTGGCTCTATGCATACGCTGATCTGTGCTGCTGCGCCCTGTCCGGTTGAGGTGAAGAAAGGAACTAATGACCTATTTTTGCAACAGGGCACAAAAAGACCGGTCTTTTATGAATATTATGGCTCTGCCGAGACGATGATAATCACCCTTCTTCGGCCTGATGATTATATCGCCAAACCAGAAAGATATGCAAGTGTAGGAAAAGTCCGTTGTGGTGATCTGAAGATCTTTGACGAAGAGAGAGGAGAGCTCCCGCCAAAGGAGAGTGGTATAGTTCATGGTAGAACCATAAATACGGTATCACTCAGGTATCCAGGATCCTCAGACAGACTTAAAAGTGTTTTGCGCGAGATAGATGGGAAGGAATACTACGACGATGGGTTGATAGGCTATCTCGATGAGGACGGTTTCCTCTATCTAACAGACCGGGTGAAAGACATGATAATCAGTGGTGGTGTGAACATCTATCCAAGTGAGATTGAAGAGGTGATACTTAAGCACCCAGCCGTTTCAGATGTTGCTGTGATTGGAGTTCCAAATCCAGATCTTGGAGAGGCTGTTCGAGCGGAAATTCAATTGAAAGA
>JAXHTJ010000248.1:0-2003 GCA_034190245.1 Halobacteriota archaeon
TAAGAAGTGGTCCATCTGCCTACCTTCTTTGAGAGTCATATCCCCAAATATTATAAAATCGACACCTACTTCACTTGCCATTCTTATAGACTCTTTCATTATCTCAGGCGTATCCGTCACAAAAGGGATGACAGGAAGCAAGAACATCCCGCAAGAAAAACCCTCCTCCTTGAAGAACTCGATCGTTTCAAGTCTCTTGCTCGGTGGTGGAACTCCCGGTTCGAAGATTGCACTCACCTCATCTCGTACCGAAGAAAAACTGAAGCTTACTATTGCCCTGCTCTGCTCGTTTATCTCTCTTAAGATATCAATATCCCTTTTTATGAGCGTCGATTTTGTGAGCATATGAACTGGAAAGTTGTAGTTGTGTATCAGCTCAAGAGCCCCTCTTGTTAGCCTGTACTTCTCTTCAAGTGGGTTGTAGCTGTCACCAACACCGCCACCAGGCATCATGTAACATCTCTTGAGCGGGACTCTCTTTCTTCTTGGATCGAGCTCACGACGCAATAGATCAATTGCATTAACCTTTACGCTAACCTCTTCTCCAAACACCCCGTCAACATTGTAGCTTTCAGCTCGCCCATCGCAGTAAGAGCAGTTGTGACTGCATCCACGGTATAGGTTCATCCCATAGCAGGAGATAAACCAAGAGTCAATCTTCTTGTGCTTGCGAAGAATTGATTTTGCTTCAACCTCTCTTACCCTCACACTCATCCCTTCTATGTATCCTCTTTTTGTACTTATATTCATTCACCTGGGAAGGGACTGAAAAAAGGGTGAGAATTTCAGGTCGAAACCGAAATATTTTGTACATTGTATCAGATACATGTCATAAGCCCACATTCTATTGAAATAGGAAGAGATCGAATGAGTGATGAGAAGTACCTCCTTTACCTGGATATCCTTGGGTTTAAAAATCTTCCCAAAGAAATATATGAAAAATATGGTGTGTATGAAGATACTGTGAGGGAAGAATTTCTGACAAATGCATTAAAGGATAAAATTGAAGCATTAAAGGAAGTAGCAGTCCAAGTATCCAAAGGAATAAGTGAAATCGAAGGTTCCGATAATTATGTATTGATTTTTGACAGAAAAAAGACGGCAATAGAGTCTGTGTCTGAGCTAACAAGAATAGAGATCCCACATAAAGATTATACTTTTGTCCCACTTGAAGTGGCTTTGGGTGTAAAAGAGATCGATTCAAGTAAAAAAATTGAACCCAAAAATAGAAAAGAAATAGTACAATTTCTATGTGATGACATCATAAACCCCTATCGAAAATACTATAAAGAAAATAAAGACAGGGATACAATTAAGGAGACATTCTTACTTTTTACGAGCGATTTTTATCACGATCTTGATCAATTCGACAAAAATCACTGCGAAGAGATCACGTCAAATGAAAAAACCTTCTTCTCTGCGGATCTTGATCATTTTCAAAACAGAGGTAAAATCTTCAAATTTCTTGAAAAGATTGGCTACCTCAACCATAAATTTTATGGCCGAATAGATGAGGCATATGTCCCCCCAACAGACTATAATGATATCGTTTCCACCCTCAAAGATAAAAGAATTGTATTTATCACCGGCACCCAGGAGCTCGGAAAGACCTTCACCGCTGTCAGACTGATGTAGGAGTACTACAAAAATGGTTATGAACCAAGGTGGATAGAGGGCGGGGAGGAATCTCAAAGAGAAGACATGCGAAAGAGGCTTGAAAATATAAATTCAGAACTAAGGTCAAAAAATATAATCTACTTCGAAGATCCTTTCGGAAAGACAAAATACGAGAGAAGAGAATCACTCGAGAGGGATATTGATACCATAATCGATAGCGTAAGACAAACAAAAGATGTTTTTGTAATAATAACCTCAAGAGAGGAAGTCTTCAAAGAGTTTGAAAAAGAAGCCATCTCTACAACAGAACTGAAAGAATTTGAGAGTAGACTGAACATAAAGAAACCGTCCTACGATTATGAGAAGCGTTGCGAGATGCTTCTCAA
>JAXHTJ010000249.1:0-2001 GCA_034190245.1 Halobacteriota archaeon
GTTCCTATCTCCCGAAGCAGATACTTCATAAAATGGTCACGATCACGATTCAAATAATCTGCAATGTTGTCAAAATTCTCAAGAACAGATGTCCGCCCCTCGTAAAATATCTTTGGAACGGGTATATTAAATCTTGAGTCATTTATCATAATATCCGGCATCTGTTCCAACGCACGATCTAAAAACTCTTCATACTCTTCCATAAAAACTACCTATTGGAATTTGGTCAATTCAGCTCCTTTATCAACAACAATGCTGCAAGGAGTCGGGAGTTTATGGCTTGCTTTTCTCAGTGCCTCTTTAAGCTTTAAAAAATTCTGAGGTTTGCTACTCACAGTAAATATTTTTTGGTCCTTCTGAACCCTGGCAGCCGTTCCTACTGCTTTACCAAAGGCGCTTCTCATACCATCTGAAACCCTATCCGCTCCTGCCCCTGTTGCCTGCTTATTCTCTCTTAGAACTTGATGAGGGTATACGCGAAGTTTAAAGTGGTAATTCAATCGTCCGAGTTCTTTTACAAGGTATCTGTTTGCAGAAACACGTGCAGATTCTAATGCGTTGTGTCTTATCTGACAGCCTTCATTTGCTACTAATGACACACTGATTGGAAAATCGGTTTTTAGATCGCCCATATCGTAATGAATCACCCTGCTTCCTGGTATACCGCCCATGTATTCTCTGCGCGTATATACTCTCTCCAATCTCCTATACATCTTCGCTGGTTTTCGAGCCATGACTCCTTAGTCTTGGTCTTAGTAATTTATAAAACTTTTGGAATGCGAAAATCACAACTATTATGTAAGCTAAGATGAATATGATTCTGGGCCGGGGTGGCCTAGTCTGGTTAGGGCGTCAGACTCATAGGGATTAAGAAGATGCCAAACCAAACCTGAGATATCTGAAGGTCGCGGGTTCGGATCCCGCCCCCGGCAGTTTTTTAAACTTTGGACAAAAATCAAAACATCTTAAACAACAGGGGAAGATCATGTCGCTTGTGCCAGTCTTTGAGATAGGTTTGTTGAACGTTTGGATTTTGGTTCTAATCCAATTTTTAACAGAGTGGATGGTGTATATAGATAGAAAAGCAGGAAAAAAGGCTACATTTGTTCCAAAAGCAATTCAGAAGGGGAAATTTTTCCGTACCGGTCAGTTACTGTATCTCGTCGTAATGCTTTATTCAGTATTTGTCCCTTTGAAATTGGGAACAACATGGCTTTATGCCGGTTTAATGGTATACATTCTGGGGCTCATTCTCACGATTGTAAGTTATCTTAACTTTGTTGCTACACCCGTCAAAGAACCGGTTGTAAATGGCTTATACGGAATCTCCCGCCACCCCCAATACACATTTGGTGTTCTGACCCTTCTGGGAGCGGGTATTGCATCAGCTTCGTGGCTGATTGTTCTTCTTGTGATCATCGAAGGTATCTTTCATCACCCTATAGCATTGGAAGAAGAACAATTTTGCCTTGAGAAGTACGGCGATACCTATCGCGAATATATGAATAGAACGCCGAGATGGATAGGTATACCGAAATCAGAGAAGAATGATTGACTTGCTTTGTTGCATGGATAAAAGTTAAGGCTAAAAGATTCATTAAGTATTTTAAAACCAATAAAATCAATTGACAGAAATCTCTTCAGTTGGTTTTGAAATCATCTAAACTGATAGGGGGGTGCCATTATATCGATATTATATCACACAAAATATTTGGCAGGCAGATTGCAGGAATATTGAATTTTCAGATGAGCGAAGAAGAGATAGATATGTGGTCAGTTGCCCCAGATACTGATTCTCACGTGGGTATACACCGTTGGACATAGCATAGGGTAAAGACATTTCCCAGTCTATTTGAAAAGTTGAAAGAGACTTCTGACAGTTACTAACCGTAACCCCGCATTTTAACCCATAGGTAAGGCTTCAGGAAACAACGAACTAATTCGCCTTGCCCTCTTTGGTATCTTTGCAAAGTACTCCCTTCCGCTCTTTTCTACAATCTT
>JAXHTJ010000250.1:0-1999 GCA_034190245.1 Halobacteriota archaeon
CCCAGATACTCGAGCATCCAGGCACCTGCAAGTACAGTCGCCGTTGGATTTACCTTGTCCTGACCGGCGTATTTTGGCGCTGATCCGTGTGCTGGCTCAAACATTGCGTAACTATCACCTATATTTGCAGATGAGACGAGTCCGATACTTCCAATAAGTGCAGAGCACTCTTCGCTTATTATATCCATGAAGAGGTTCGTTGAGAGGAGTATCTTCTGATTGAATAGCTGTGGATTCTTTATCAGTTGCTGAGCGATGTTGTCGATGTGATAGGTCCAAACTTCAATTCCGGGATAGTCCTCTCCTATCGCTTCGACCTCATCAATGAACCTGCCACAGGTCTCCTTGAGGATGTTACTTTTGTGTATCGCTACAACCGTATTCCACCCCCGTCTTTTAGCCTCCTGAAAGGCGTACCTTGCTATATTCTGGCATGCGGTCTTTGTTATCTTCCTTATAGCGATACTGACGTTTTCATCGAGGACAACTTCGGAACCGAAATAAAGCCCTTCAGTACCCTCCCGTACACATATAAAGTCCACATCACCAAGGGGCCTATCTGTATTTTTGAAGGTCTTTATTGGCCTAACGTTTGCATAAAGGTTGTATCTCTGTCTGATCGATACAGCAACACTCTTAGGTGAACCAATTCCACCCGGTGTTGTTGTGGGGCTCTTAAATGCGGCATCCGATCTGTCCAGTATCTCCCAGGTCTCTTCGGGAACAAGAGTGGTTCCGCCGTTCTCCTCCCACCAGGTACTGCCCGCTTCGCACGGGATAATCTCAATACCAGTTCCAACAGCGTCAAGAACATCTGTAAGTCCTTTTACAAGTTCAGGACCAACACCATCTCCCTTTATCAGGGCGACCTTCTTACTCACCGTACCCGCCTCGCTTCTTAAGATATGGCATAAGCCCACCGGCATCAAGTATCTCCTGCATGAAATCCGGGAGAGGCTTGAATGAATACTCATCACCCTTCGACCTGTTCTTTATAATTCCTGCGGTAAGATTGATCTCCAACTCATCACCCAGGTCAACATTCCCTGAAATACCTTTACATTCCGCAAGTGGAAGACCAATGTTGAAGCAGTTTCTATAGAATATCCTCGCAAAGGACTCGGCGATCACACAGACAACATCCGATGCCTGTATAACGAGTGGAGCCTGCTCCCTCGATGATCCACAGCCGAAATTTCTGGCTGCAACAAGGATCGGATTTTTAACCTTCTGTGAATCCTCGTAAAAGGTGGGATCTATTGATTCAAAAGCATGAACGGCAAGTTTCTTGAAATCAAGCGCATCATACTTGAATTTTCCTGAAATAACTTCGTCTGTATTGGTGTCTGCTGGAAAGACACGCAGTACTTCTCCTCTTATAACGCTGGACATTTTAAACCTTCTCTATCGTCGATTTTCAATGTTTTTTAATACTTTAGGGATGGGTATAAATCTTTCCAATAGTACTATTGGATTTCATAACAAATTTTTAAAACCTAAAAAACCATACATCTTAAAGGGGATCTGCTATCGTGACCAAGAAGAGGATATTTTTAACCGGTGCGTCAGGATCAATGGGCCACAAAGCATTTTTGGAACTGCTAAGAAGAAAAGATAGATATGACATGACATCGTGATTCTTCTCAGACCGTCTGGAAAGAATAAGAAGTCTTTTATAGTTTAGAGCAAAACTTTTCATACTATATAAACTTTATTTATTATATGCCCAGAAGGAAGTATGAGGTTGTAAGGCACTTAACCGTAGAAGATCTCGACATTATAATAAATAAATTGGAGAAAAACATAAGAGTCCTGAAAAGACTATACTTCATAAGACATTTATACAGGGGAATGGGTGTTGAAGATGCCGCTGACATTGTGGGGGTCACCAAGAAAACAGGGTACGACTGGCTGAAAGCCTGGAATTATAAAGGTTATGAGGGTTTAATTCCCAACTTTGGGGGAGGAAGACCACCAAAGCTATCCAAAGAGGAGAAGG
>JAXHTJ010000251.1:0-1994 GCA_034190245.1 Halobacteriota archaeon
TCCCATATTATCTTCTCGAAGAGCCATTTAATAATCACACTCTTTAAAACATCCCATATACATAAATAGAATATGTACATGCAATATATATAAATTAAACTGTTTTAGTTTGTCTAACAACAGATAAATACTTTATTTATGGCTGGAATAGAAAAGAATTATGTTTGACAGGGGTGCATATTATTGGTTATCGGGTAATTGTGGGACAGGCTCCTTCAACTATAAAATCCTTAACTGACTTGTTGTTATCAGTCAATTTAAAGATATCTCTGATATCGTCGACATGGCTTTTACCTGACACCTCTTAAGAGCCTTTCTTTTGCCAGGTTTTCATCTTGCAAGGCATAGTTTATATCCAAAAATTCGGCATTGTCCTAATTTATACAGCATAATGATACATTAAAAATTCATGTCAACTCCAAATGTGATCTGCCGCCCCTCCCAACATTGCCGGTGTTGTTCCCCTCTTGAAATCCTTTATAAAATTCCAATAGAATCGAAACAGCTCAATTGAACGTTCTAATCTTCGTCTTTCTTTTGAGAAACACCTGGTCTTTCGTACCAGTCTGCCGATTCTTTCTCTGAGAATTCCATTGAAGTTCTCGACATCCGTGGTTTCAATATCGTGGGGGTCTGGATTCCCGTAGATTATTCTTTTATCTTTGCCTATGACCCTTCCTTT
The DNA here is from genome assembly GCA_034190245.1 of Halobacteriota archaeon. GTDB lineage: Archaea > Halobacteriota > Syntropharchaeia > DAOWMC01 > DAOWMC01 > JAXHTJ01. The sequence continues at coordinate 683 of JAXHTJ010000251.1, forward strand.
CTCTCTGATCTTTATAAGCTGGCCATAATTGACACAGGTGCCTACATAATAATCCGGTAAAACATGAGTGTAGTCGTCGTTTCCATCGGTAAATATCTCTATCTTATTGTCCGGAAACGGAAGTTCTGTTCTGTCGAATAGTTTCTCTATCATCCTTTCACAGGTCTTTTGTGTCCACTTCCCAACTGAAAACGCCACAAAAAAGTAGGTATTCCGCTTTATACATGTGTATGTCCAGCAATCACCTTCTTCAGACCGATTTGGGCTGATTCGCTCAACCTTCTTCTGTTTTTTTTAACTGTGCTCCACAGTTCATCGCATTCGAAGGGGGTGAGTCCAATATCATGTATGAGATACTCATTCATCTTTTCCGCATGCTCGGCCATATCTTCAAGCAATCTACCTATTGTATCCCTATGGTGGCCTGTGATTCTTTCGATACTTCGTATGCCGTTCTTTTCAACCAGGTGCTTGCAAATGACTATGATCTCGTCTTCAGACAATTGTTTACGGTAAAGTGGAGTATTTGAAGTCTCAACAAACCAACTATGACAATGGTTACAGTAATATTGTTGATGACCAGCACGATTCTTACCCCGTTTCACTATATCTTTTCCCTTCTCCTTCAGGAAATATTTACACTTTAGATTCTGGCACGTTATATCTATCTTGCTTCTCGGTCTAGCCATTTAGTATCACGATGATGATATGGACATTATCATATATTAGTTATGCGGTCCATTTAAGGACAGTACAATTAGCATGCGTGTGTTCTTCCCAATTCCCCACAACCCAAGGATCAGGTCCTTTGGAGTCATAAGATTTCCAGTAATCATCAACATGCCCTCTCTTAGTAAGCCCGTCATAACCCATATGTGTTGCACTCAGAGGACATTCTCCCTGGCCCCAATAAGAGTTGTCAAGGGGGCATAGACCCCCGTTAGCTGGTCCGTCATACATATTAGGGTAATCTGTTCTGTCATAATACCCAAACATCATTGCAGCTGAAGTTGCAGCACATCCATAGCACCAATCAAACGCAGGTACTTCATTTATAATCTCGTCTGCCTGCATAAGTTCATTGTCAGAGGTCACTTCATATGTAATTCTCTCTTCAGGAGGTCTTCCGGGAACAGCAATGAGGTCGATCTCCTTTCCTTCTTCATCCACATATCTTCTTATTAAACTAGGGAGCCTGCCCCCCAATCCGTTATCAACACTGACACTTAAGGTTAACTGTTGTGCGAACCCATAAAAAGCTCCCGACTTTAGATGCCGAATTGGCTACTGACGTCCGAATCGTATCGATAAT
>JAXHTJ010000252.1:0-1954 GCA_034190245.1 Halobacteriota archaeon
CAAAGAGTATCAATATATATTAATAAATATTGAAATCAGGTTTCTCGATGAGCGTTAATAATCCAAATTCAGAAGCGGAAAAGAATAATAATTCTTACAAAAAACTTGTGAAAAGAGATGGTGTCAGACGTGTTGTTGCAATAAGCGACATACATGGATGGTACGAGCCGTTTATAGAGCTACTCGAGATATCTGGAATCATTAAACAGGTCGTTGAAGCAGAAGATGTACTTGAGAATGAAGATGTTTTTATAGGTGGAGGCGGAGAAGCTTATTACCAATATGTCGGTGACGAGACGACGGTTGTTCTGGTTGGCGATATCGTTGATGGAGATGCCAATAGTAAAAAGATAATAGATCTGCTCTTGAAATTGGAAAGTCGGGCTGATATGGCTGGAGGAGAGGTCATAACACTTATGGGGAATCACGAGAAGGGGCTTTTACAGACTTCCTGGAAAGGCCTGGATTTTGAGGTTCATTCGCCCCATTGTGAATTAGATCAGAATTTCAATCCGAGGCAATGGATAAAAGAGAGGCCAATAGTTGCGATAGTAAACGATGTGCTATTTGTTCATGGAGGGATAACGGGAAAGGTTCTGAAAAGAGTGAAAAATGCCCAGACGAAGGACGAGGATTTTACAACTGCTTTTGGAAGATTGCTTGAACATGGATCGATAATGGATGTATTAACCTCTGGCTGTAACTGGAGCTATGAAGGCGACACCCTTAGAGATGTACTTGAAAGGACGGATACGAATTATATCGTAATTGGCCATATTTCGACATATGGTAAGACGTCGTGCGAGATCAGACTTATTGGAGCAAGCATTGGTGGCCAACCGAGAGTTTTTGCTATCGATACCGAGATTTCAGATTATAAGCAAGAAGGGCGCGGAAGCAGTGGAGGGGCACTCTCTTTGAGATGGGAAGAGGAAGGAATTGTGGCAGAATACCTTTACCGAAACCGCTCATCTCGAAAGATCGATTTGATCAAACACATGAGAAATTGAGCTTATCTTTTGTAGGTAATCCTGCTCTTGTGCCCATTCTTTGTATACAAAGAGATGCAACCCTGTTCCCTAAAACTCCGCATTCTCTAAGGTCCTTCCCCTTGATTAGACCATACAAAAAACCAGCATCAAAAGCATCTCCCGCACCTGTCGTATCGACAACATTTACCCTCTCAGAAGCAATCTCATGCTTACTCTTACCATCTGTAACATAGCAACCCTTTTCGCCCCTCGTTACAGCCACGATCTTTACTCCTTCGGAGATCAAAATATCGCTACCCTCTTTATAATCACAACCAGTAAGAAGCGTTACCTCATGCTCGGAAGGGAAGATCACTCTTGATCTTTTTATAATATCCTTCATCTTTTCAAGCCCTTTTTCAGAGTATAGTTGGCCTGGGTCAAAGCTTATATCCGCATCAGTCTCTTTTATAACTTTTTTTTGAGTCTCAAAAGAACTATCTGATGATTTATTTATAAAAGAGGTGAGATGTAAAAACCTGCAATTTCTGATGAATTCGAGGTCTATGTCTTCAATAGTGATCATATCATTGACCCCTGGGGTGATAAGCATAGCTCTATCTCCATTTCTGTCTACAAAGCAGAGAGCTGCCCCACTATCTCCTTCGCATACCTTGATACCGGATACGTCCACATCCTCACTCTTCATATCCTCCAGTAGTATCCTACCTTCTCCGTCGCTTCCGACTTTTCCTATATATCCGGTCTTTAATCCTAACCTCGATAAACCTACAATTGTGTTTGCTGCTGATCCTCCGGGATGGTGCTCAATGGAGGTTATGTAGCCCTCTTCATCTGCCTTAGGAATCTTATCAACGGACATTATCTTATCAAGATTTAGAGCACCGTAACCTATCACATCCATAACATCCATGTTTTGTAAAGGGTTTTTCAGAGGCTTATATTTTGGGCTTAAGTGTGCT
>JAXHTJ010000253.1:0-1891 GCA_034190245.1 Halobacteriota archaeon
CCCATTCCAGCAAGGTGTCCCTGTCGGAGGTATCGTACTCCTCGAAGATCACATTGTCACGCAGCTCCTCTGAAGCTCTTTTGGCCCTCTCATAGATGAGGTTCTGGACCTGGCACCACCCGTTTTTGAATACTGTAACTGTCACCTTTCCCGGTGTCTTTCCTGGCGTTTTCTGCTGTTTTATCCATCGAGGAGGTACTGCGTCATCTGTGAAGGGTTTCCAGAGAAGAACCGGCCCCATGGCTCCATCTTTGTCCACCTTTTTGTAACCCTGCTTCTTGAACCATGACGCTTTCATCCAGAACGGCATCGGAATACCCCATGCAGCGATTCCTTTTGCGCCCCTCTTTCTAACATCCTCTTCGGCGGCCTGAAGGAGAGCCTTTCCCATCCCTTTCCCCTGAAAGTTTCCCCTGCCCTCTGTATGGCCATGGACCCAGATACAGTTGATTAGATAGAGGTCTTCTCCTTCTGCAAACGAATGCTCTATCGGGGTGTACTGTATCATACCCCCGACTTCACCCTCATCATCAAGTACCAGTTTCACACCAAGGCCCTTATCCTTCATCTTTTTTACCCAGACCTCTTTGTGGTCTCCCGCCTCTTTCATCTCGTCGGACCAATCCTCGAGGCACACTAAATAGAGCTTCTCATGCTCTTCTGTCAGGTCTATTACTTCCATTGGCCTACCCCTGACCTTACTATTGAATAACCTAATTTATAGCTGTTTTGGTAGCCTCTCACTAAAAATTTCAACTCATCTTCTGAAAACCGTTAGACTTTCACTTTTTTTTTCGTACAGATATAAACAGCCATAAATTTCCCCATATAATCTGCCTTATCCACAGAAAATCCAGATCTAGAAAGCATCTCCTCCATTACCCAACCATAGGTAGAATATTCATCCCTGATATGCATCTCAGTCTCCTGCGCCATCTTCTTTCCTGCAGTCTCACTTATACTTTCGATCCAATCGTTGATGCTCTCTTCATATCTTTTTATATCAAATGAGAAAACAACATCTCTAAGATACAACTTTCCCTCTTCTTTTAGCATCTGATGTATACGCCTAAGTGCGACCATCTTCCAGAAATCCGGAAGGTGATGCAAGGCTATCTGCGAAACTACAACATCTACAGGTTTATCAGTATGCTCATATGTTAAAAATCCCGAGTTGATAAAAGAGATATTTCTCAACTGCTTTGAAGCGGCTTTTTTTCTTGCATACTCAAGCATTACAGGCGAAATGTCAATTGCCAGGACCCTTCTGCAACACTTTGCAATTTCAACTACAAACTCACCTGTACCGCAACCGATTTCAAGTACAGTCTGTTCCTTTTTTAGGCCAATTGATTCTTTTATCTCTTCAACTTCTCCTTTAACATCTCTCAATCTTGCCATACGTTCATCGTAAACTTTGACTGTTTTATAATCTTGATAGTCAGTCCCTATCTGCTTCATCTCGTTATACTGCCATTTAAGCTCTGAAGGCATTTTATCTCCCACAAGCATTTATAGTCCCCGACAGATATAACTTCCCATCATTCTAACGCAACCTACATAGACATCAAGAACTTCTCAATCCACCTCTTAGCAAAACTTAAAGAAGAAGTGAGTTTATGGAATAACACTTCAACAACATGCTTAACCTCCTTTTTACGGATCAAAAACATTGACGAGATCTCCCGCTTGATGCTTTTCCGGATAAACTCGATGGGACTTAAGCTCAGGAGAATATGGGGGCAGAAAAACGAGCACGATAACAAGCTTCCTTGCTATTTCCTTAACCTTTACACTCGTATGTGAACTGAAGTTGTCAAGCACCACCACAATCTTCTTTCCCTTATTCTTCTCTTTTATCTCTTCTAAAAACTCAATCACGTTCTCTTTT
>JAXHTJ010000254.1:0-1890 GCA_034190245.1 Halobacteriota archaeon
AATAGTTATCAGTAAAGTTGCATGGGTGGAAATAGGAGTCTACAATGGAAACTCCGCCACAGAAGATATCACAATCTCAGGTACATATGCAGGTATGAGGTAATATGAGTAGAGTACATATCACTAATGGGAGTTATAGAACTAGCGTGGGTGAGATTGATTGTGGGTGCTACACGGTGGTTTTCCACATACCAGTTGTAAAACCAAAAGGCAACGCATCTGGAATCACATCTGTATTGCCAGATATCACTCTAGAAGAAAAAACAAAACTAGAGAATGGCACACTCAAAGAAATATCTAAGTCTGTCAACTATAACAGTAATTGTAAAGACACTGATTTTGAAGCTCAACTCATAGAAGAATGGTCAAACATAACCGCAACTGAAAATAAGAAATATGATTTTGAAAAGAAATTCTATCTGAGTAAATATGATTAAACCATTAAGGGGCGCTCAATTAGATCTTACACACCCGCACGCTAAAGGTTTAGCGGCGTGCTATCTGATGAATGAGGGTACCGGTACTATTCTTAATGATTTGTCTAAAAATGGGAATACTGGTACTATATATAACGGCACATGGGCAGCCAGTGAACATGGTGGATGTTTGAGTTTTAACGGGACTAATACATATGTTAATTGTGGGACTGGCAGTACTTTGGCTATTACAAATAAAATCACAGTCGAAGTGATAATAAAAGCTGAAACTGTTCCTGCTGATAAATGGCCTGGTGTTGTTGGGAAGTATCAACATTCTAACAAATATTCTTTTTTATTACACCTTAACCCAGACCAAACAGCGGCATTCGTTATTGGAAACGGGACGACTGTTAGAACACCTCTGAACTCTATCAGTGAAATAGCAGGAACAGGAGAGTGGTGTCATCTAGTAGGTGTCTGTGACGAGAATGTTGTATATATCTATGTCAACGGTGTTCAAACGAATCAAAAAACAATAAGCTTTACCCTTGGCACAAATGACCTTAGTGTGAATATTGGTCGTTGGGGTGGAGGAGCAGGCGACGCTTTTAACGGCACAATAGATTTCGTACGCATATACAACCGAGCTATGTCAGCAACTGAAGTTTACAATCATTATAAAAATCCTTACGACATGTTCATTTGAAATTTGGAGGACGAAATGACAACTACAGAAGATGTAGAAAGACTGAGCCCCTTCACAGTAGGAAGTGCTGCAACTGATACAATTACAGCAGCCGAACTAACAAGTTTTGAACTAGAAGCAACTGCCGAACTGGATAGAGACGATCCTGGGCTAGATACGTACACGTACAACAGAGCTCTTGCATTGTACATCTGTCATATGATAGAATCAGCAAAGGGCAAACGTGATATAACATCTGAAAAAATGGGTGATTATAGTTACAGTAAAGGTAAAAAAACTGGTTATCTACTCGAATATGAGGAGTTGATAGGCAAATGGTCGAGGCACCTTAGGGCGCCGTCTGCAAAAGTAGAAAGATATGAGATTGCAGATGATGGTAGGCCAGAAAGTTTCAAGCTTGATGGAAGCGATGTACCATCATTCAGTAGGTAAAATTATGGCAATACCAAGATTATCACACTTTGAAATTAAGATACCAGAAGCGAACAGAATAGAAATACAGCAGATGTTGAATAAATTGAATTCTGGCGATATGACTATGGAAAAGTTCTACAAAGAGGCGACTGATCTGGGCGCAGCAATCACAATAGGCGAGGCACAAATAGTCGCAGATGAGAACACTAACATAGACGATCTCATGCAAGCGTTCGAGGAAAATGAGATATCAATACAAAAATTCAGGGAAGAATTACAGAAAAGAGGGGGAAAAATAGAATTCTGGGATTACACAACAGATAAGAACCCGACATCTGACCTTGAAAACGC
>JAXHTJ010000255.1:0-1849 GCA_034190245.1 Halobacteriota archaeon
TTACCATATAATCATCACAACAGTTTCATGTATAAAGAGGTCAAATAGGTAAGATGAAATGAGTCCAAAATCACGTTTTTCAGATCGAGTAGATAGAATTGATATATCCGGGATCAGAAAGATCTTCGAATCGGCTACCTCTGATGCCATCAATCTGGGTCTTGGACAACCTGATTTCGACACACCATCTCACATAAAAAGAGCGGCTGTAGATGCCATCAATGAAGGCTTTACCGGATATACCGAAGGTGCAGGCATGCCGGAGTTAAAGGAGGCGATCAGCAGAAAGTTCAAATCGGAGAACAATTTTATAGCCCTTTCAGAGGAGATACTTGTCACGTCAGGAGCAAGTGAAGCGCTACATCTCGCAATACAGGCACTTGTGGGAGGTGGTGATGAGATACTGATGCCAGACCCGGGCTTCGTCTCCTATTCGGCGCTTGCCGAGGTTGCTGATGGAAAACTCGTGGGTGTTCCTCTGAGGGAGGATCTTAGCATGGATCCGGAAGAGGTCAAAGAGCGCATAACCAAGAAGACGAAGGCCTTTATAGTCAACTCCCCGGCCAATCCTACAGGGGCGGTTCAGACAGAAGATGATATGAGGGCATTTGCCGAGATTGCGGATGATCAGAATATAACGCTGATATCCGATGAGGTATACGAGCACCTGATCTATGAAGGGGAGCACGAAAGCCCTGCAAGGTTTGGCGAGAATGTCATCACAATAAATGCGGTCTCAAAGACATATGCCATGACAGGTTGGAGACTCGGATATCTGGCCGCAAGAAAGGAGTATATAGAGCAGATGTTAAAGATACACAGCTACATACAGGCATGCGCTCAATCGGTATCCCAGAAGGCGGCAATTGCGGCACTTAACGGCCCTCAAGGGTGCGTTAAAGAGATGCGAGATGAGTTCAAGAGACGCCGGGATTTTGTAGCTCAGTCTTTAAGAGAGATGGGATTGAGTTTTTCACCACCAAAAGGAGCATTTTATATATTTCCAAAAGTCCGAGATGAAGTAAAAATGGTCGAGGAGCTTTTGAAAAATGGCGTCATTGTAACTCCAGGATCTGCTTTTGGTGAATATGGAAGAGACCATATGCGGATATCATATGCAACATCCATGCAAAACTTAAAAGATGCCTTTGGTATAATCAAAAGAGTATTGGATATCAATCCTTAGCAGCGGCCTTCCTTGTTTCAAGTGTTGCCTGTATCTCATCAAGCAGCTGATCATCTGATTTGCCCTCCACATCAATATCAAGATTCTCTGCCATCTGTCTGATCTTGATGTTCTCTCTTTGGGGTTGTGGGGGATTTGAGGAATCTAAAGGGTTTTGAGAATTTTTTGTGTTTAGGTTTGATAGCCCCAATTCAACCTCCCTTTGAGCTTGGGTAAACTCTCCCATAAACTTGCCCATTGACCTTGCCAATTCTGGTATCCTCTTGGGGCCGAACAACAGTATTACGACGATACCGATTAAAAGCATCTCTGACATACCGGGAGCCATAATTAATCCACTCAATATTTAGTAATTTACGAGAAGATAAAAGGTTTTTGTTTACCCGGTACGGTCATCCAGAAATCATCGTTCATCCCTCATCATGAATTAGAATGGTCATCTCGCAGAACCATACTATTTTCATGCATCTTTTGTGCCATTTAAAAAATAACGTACGTGTTTAGCTCTCCTCGTTACAACCGTCCCATCTATTCATACCACCCCACATCCCTTAAAACTCCATCTTTCATGATAAAATTTCTATACCATGAGCACTAAATTAGATCAAGAGGGGGATGGACAAAGACAATATTATCAGGCAGCTTGAGCGTGAAAATGAGAAG
>JAXHTJ010000256.1:0-1838 GCA_034190245.1 Halobacteriota archaeon
GCTCATCGCACGGACGTTCCTTAAGGGCAGCTTCACCTCCACATAGAAACGCCTCACGCCATTTGGTTAGCATAGCCGCTGTTATTCCCAGACTGCGCGATACAAACTCCAAATCTTCCCCCTCGAAGCAATCGTGTTACCGCTTCGCGCTTTCGTTTCACCGTCATTCGCCTACCCGCTCCCAATCCCTCCATCCCAAACTGATCTCCTTGCATCAGACACCTCCTTATATGATTGAGGCCGTTTAATATCAACAGCCACCTTTTTCAGATTCAGATTTCGAGCTTTTGAGCCTCAATCCGATTGCTTCACCCCCACCTCTGTCATAGAATTTCCTCACAGAGAAAAGGAGTATATTCTATGAGAACAGCCAATCAGCTTACTTTCACTACATATGAAGTATCTCAAAAAATAAGATGGGATGATCCCATCAAGGTTATCTTCGATAACATCAACTGGTCCTTTATTCATCCCCTCGTAGATAACAAGTATTCGCCTCAAGGTGCAGATGGCTATGACCCCATCTCCTTATTCAAGGCTCAGCTTCTCATCTACCTCGGTGAAGTCTCTTCCGATCGCAAGCTCGCCACCGCCTTGCGCTATGACGCCAGGCTATGCCTTCTCTGTGACTTCAACTTCCTCAAGACTCCTTCCAATGGCACATTCTCAAACTTTCGGGCTCGTTTGGGAGAAGATATATTCTATGAGATTCTCCACCACCTGATAGCTCAAGCTATAGTTCTCAAAGTAATACATGGTGGTGACACAGCCACCGACTCCACTCATATATGGGCATATTCCAACAAATTCGGCAAGAAAACGTGCCAATGTAAAGGGAAATGCCAATGTCCCAGGGAACATTCCGATCACGATGCCAACTGGGGACATAAAAGCAAGGATTATGCTTTCTTTGGCTATAAGGTTCATCTTATCGTCGATGCCAAATCCCAGTTGCCTATTGATGTTATAGTGACCCCAGGAAACGAATCTGATTCTCCTTACGCCAGACCTTTGCTGAAAGGGGCAAAAGAACATCATCCCAAGCTCAAGCTGGATTCAAATTCCATGGATGCCGGCTATGATGCCTATGAAAACTATCGTTTTGCCATCGAGGACATGGGCGTAGCTCCTATCATTGCCTTGAATTCGCGTAATGGTCCAGATGCTCTAGCCTTGGGCGACCTCTCGCTGTCCCCAGATGGTACATACACTTGTCTTGCCGGCTTCAAGGTTGTCTACTGGGGCAAAGACTCCAAGCGAGGGCGGCTCAAGTTCCGCTGCCCTGCGGCTCTAGGCAAATGCCAATGCCTCTTTCAACCCATGTGCTCTTCCTCAAGCTATGGCAGAACCTTTTATCTTCATCCCAAGCGGGAGTATCGTTTGATAGGGACTATTCACAGAGGTACCGAACTGTGGCGAGAGAAATATGATGCCCGCACCAGCGTGGAGCGTTCCTACTCCGAAGATAAAGGTAGTCATCGTCTGGCCAATCCAAGAGTACGAGGGATTCGTAAGATCAAGATTCATGTATATCTATCCCTATGTGCGCAAGTAGTGAAGCGAATTGGTGCAGTGATGACACAAAGACTCACTAAGCCCAAGCTTCATCGTCTGCCATGCTCGTCTGAGGCTTAGAGAATTACAAGATGAATACTGTTTCAGCCGGCTCCCGAGGGGATACTGTTGCCCAAATACGCTGATTATGCTGTTGTTAAGGTGCCAAATCATTAAATCGAGGTCTCAGACAATGCCACCATAGTCTGATTTGATTTACTTCGTCTCAAAAACCCGCCTGATCAAAACAGGATACTTCTAACTACCTCTTTCTAAACAGCCTC
>JAXHTJ010000257.1:0-1821 GCA_034190245.1 Halobacteriota archaeon
GTAAGCTTGTTGATGACCATTTTTGTCCTGTTATTCCAGATAGTAGTAGTAGTAGTGTACATGTTATTTTATCTGATTTGCACAATAGTGCATTAGGAGGCCACTTGGGCTTCAAAAAACTGTTGAAAGCTGTATCTGCACGTTTTTATTGGAGAGGTATGTCTGCAAGTGTGAAATCTTTTGTGCAGTAGTGTTCTGTTTGCCAGTCAAACAAACACTCCACGCAGAGGCCTACTGGTCTTTTGCAACCGGTGGAGAATCCCACCAAGCCATTTGAGCACATCACCATGGATTTTGTGACTCATTTGCCTGTTAGTGCACGTGGCTATGATGCTATCTTTAGTATTGTAGACCGTTTTTCACGCTTGTGTAGATTTATACCATGTCATTCTTCCATGTCAGCGTTAGATTGTGCTTAGTTGTTCTGGGAACATTGGGTTTGTAGGTTTGGTATGCCGGGTAAGATTGTGAGTGATAGGGATGTCAGGTTCACTAGTGGGTTTTGGTAGGAGTTGTGCAGGTTGTTAGAGTGTAGGGTTGCATTGTCTACAGCTTACCATCCTTAGACAGATGGTTTGACTGAGAGATTCCATAGGAGTGTGGAACAAGTACTACGTTGTTATTGCAGTGGTGTGCAAGATTAGTGGTGTGTTCTTCTATCCTAATGTGAATTTGCATTGAATTCTACATTTTAGGATGCTATTTCAGGTGTGCCATTTTAGGTAGTTCATGGTTTTGTACCAAAATTACCTATTGACACTTAGTTAGATTCTATCTAACTACCTGCAGTGCACGACTTTGTGTCTGCTAGGAGTTCTCTTCAGCTACAGGTCAAGACTTCACTTCAGGAGGCTTAGGAGCGTATGGTGCGGGTGGCCAACCGTGCCAGGCGTGACATGTCACATGAAGTTGGAGAGAAGGTTTGGTTAGCTACGAAGAATCTTCCTCTCAGGCTGGGAACTAGGAAGCTGGCTGCTATCTGGGCTGGGCCATTTGAGGTGTTGCAGTGTGTGGGGCCAGTAGCATATAGGTTGAGGTTGCCTGAGGATTGGAGGATACATGATGTTTTCCATGTATCACAGCTGAAGGCAGTTATTGGGGATGTAGAGCGGGAGCAGGAGATTTTGGTTGAGTCTGGGACGGAGTATGAGATTGAGAGAGTAGTGGATGTGAGGGTTGTCAAAGGTTCAAAGTAGTTCTTGGTTAAGTGGAAAGGCTACTAGGACTTTGATAACACTTGGGTGGCTGAGTCTGATATGGGCAATGCCACAGAAGCTATATCTGAGTTTTATAGTTCTTTGTCTGGGAAGACAAAAACCAGAAGGGGGAGTGGTGTTAGGAGTTGACTTGACTTCTACACCTATTATGATATTTTATATATTTTATATCATTATGTATATATTATTATGAGTTTGATATGTTCATATTTATGTATGCATCCGCCTTTGTAGGCTTTCCCCGTGTTTGTGTACCATGGAATACGCTCTGTATACCATGGTACCGGTGTAGCTGCTCAGAATGTCTGGCAGTGATGTATATCGCTTTATGCGATTGTATTTAGTGAGCAGGCAGGCTCAATTCTGGTTACCTCACATCTTGGGAATTTAGTGTAGATGATAAATGACTTTAATATTCTAACTCTAAGTGATTATATCCAGATTTCAGAACTTTAGTTAATTCACGCTTCCTCACTTGAATTACACAATCACTGAACAAGTTGAACATAAGTATATTCAACACCACGAACAAACCACAACCTAACATCTGGTTTCGGGAGTGGTTTCAGTCTTTTGAGTGATTTTTATAATATCTAATAATTTT
>JAXHTJ010000026.1:0-21383 GCA_034190245.1 Halobacteriota archaeon
CATGGATAGAGTCTTTTAAAAGAGTTATGGTGAGGTTTGAACGCTTGGAGGTATGTTTCATGGCTGTGGTTAATCTGGCATCAATCAAGATGATATTGAGGGTTTTGAAATGAGTTCAAAGGATAAAAATCTAATCCGAATAGAAAAGGAAACAATCAGGGAGATAGATGGTTCGCGAAATAAAACAATCTTGACCCTCAAAAATAAAATAACTAGATTTAAACCCTATATTGAATACTATTATTTTAAAAGTATAGGAAAGAACGAAGAAGAAGCGGCAAAATTAGTTCGTGTTATTTATGATATAAAACAAGATGTAATGCGAATATCAAAAATATTTGAAAGTTGGACAAAATTTTTTGATATAAAATATAATGATAAGCCATTAGAACCCAATAATGATTTGGAAAAATTAAATGAATCCCTTAATGACGATATTTTAATACAAAAATTTTTGAGAGAACAATTTGGAGATTATTACAAAAATATAAATGATTATGTTATCAGTGATTTGGAAGAAGCGTTAAAGGATTATAAAATTGACCCTGAGAGATCTGTTAATGATGTGGGAAGGGCTCTTGAAGATTTTTTAAGATTGAACTTTGCCGATTCAATTAACCTTACTAAGTGTAGTGGGATTATACAGATTGCCAATGAGCTAAATAAACACAATTTATCAACTAAAAAACATAATGGTGTCATCTTAGGATTTGGACATATTAGGTCTATGGGTGATGCGCATGGGGCGGATAAGGTACAAGGTGAAAGATGGAAAATAAGAGATTCGACCGCCTTATTTTATATCATTCTAACAATCAAATTAATGATAAGTTTATTAGAATATAAGAAGAATACCACTCTTATATTTTGAAGTGTTTTACACATAAACACTTAAAACAAGAGATTCATAAAAATAAACAAATACCCAACCAACCGCCCCGTGTATGTCCCCCTTCCTTTCCGATAGCGACATTCTCGGTGCTTTTTTCTTCAATCCACCTCCGTCTTCTCAAATAGATATGCCCCAATATAGACCATGATAACGCAACTGATAACAAGCGCCACAAAATCAATAATCAATGGAAACTCTGATGATCCGATCATACAGCCTCTAAGCGCATCGACGCCGTAAGTCAATGGATCTAAATACGAGAAACCCTGCACCCATCCCGGGAGATTCTTGACAGGGAATAGTGCGCCTGATAGGAAGAAGAGCGGGAATATCAGGAAGTTCATTATGAGTGAGTAGCCTGACATATCTTGCATCCGGGATGCAAATGCCAGACCCAGTCCGATGAACGCAGTAGCAATAAGGCTCATAAAGACTATGGCCAAAAGAAATCCTATGGTGAAACTCCAGATGCTGAACTCTTCGGAGATCCCGGTCATCCTGAAGCCGATCGGAATTCCAAGGATCATGATCATTATCCCCTGTAAGAGACCGGTGGTGACCCCACCCAGGGTCCTCCCCAGAACGATCGATACGCGGCTTACGGGTGCCACCATTATCTCTTTTAGGAAACCGAACTCGCGATCCCACAGGACCGATAACCCGGCGAACATCGATGAGAAGAGTAGCGTCATCCCGATGATGCCTGGTGCTAAAAATGAGATATAGTCCACATCACTTGCCCCTGGCAGACTGAATGATGAATTGAAACCCATTCCCATGAAAGCAAGGAAGAATAGTGGCATCCCCAGAGACCCGACCACCCTGCTCCTCAGCCTGAAGAACCTCGTCATCTCCCTCAACCAGAGGGTGTAAATTGCCCTAATATCTATTATCATCTACTCATCGCCCTGAATCTTCTCTTCATCTCTTCTTTTGCACCAACCTCTTCTTCTCTTATCGTTCTTCCGGTATATTGAAGAAAAACATCCTCCAGTGTGGGTTCATGAAGGCTTACGGATTTTATCTTCACCCCTTCACGCTCTGCGGTTAGCACTATCTCCGGGATCTTTGTCTCACCCTCTTCTACACATATATCAAGGAAACCATCGTGCTCTGTTACTTTTTTCACCCAATCAAATCCCTTCAGTACCTCAGAAAACTCCCCAAGACCATCGTTGATATTTAGCGATATCACATCGGCACTGATTATATTCTTGAGGTTACCCGGTGTGTCGAGGGCGACTATCTTACCGCGATCTATTATCGCAACCCTGTCGCATAGAAAGTCGGCTTCTTCCATGTAGTGCGTCGTCAGAACGATCGTCACATCCTCCTCCTCGTTCAACTTCTTTATATAATCCCAAATGTGACGTCTGGTCTGTGCGTCGAGTCCAAGCGTTGGCTCGTCCAGAAAGAGAACATTCGGATAGTGCATAAGACCCCTTGCGATCTCGAGTCTTCTCTGCATCCCGCCAGAATAATTCTCAAGTAAAACCCCGGCTTTCTCTTCCAGTCCAACAAGCTCCAGTACCTCTTTTATTCTCTTCTCCCTCGTTTCTTTATTGAGCTTGTACATCCTGGCGTGAAAATCCAGGTTCTCTCTGCCGGTCAACTTGCTATCAACGCTTGGATCCTGAAATACAACGCCTATGGATCTGCGTACAGCATCTTGATCCCCAAAGATGTCATTGCCCCAGACCAGACCCTTTCCGGAGGTAGGCCTGAGAAGTGTTGCAAGCATCTTTATAATCGTCGTCTTACCGGCGCCATTCGGCCCCAACAACCCAAAAAGTTCTCCGGCTTTGATCCCAAGATCTACGTTATCTACAGCCACCAGATCTCCGAATCTCTTCGTCAGGTTCTCTGTTCTTATCGCATCCATCTATTCCTAACCTTCGTACAACTCTTATAATTGAATTCTCCGATCCAAATATCTTTCTAATCCTTTATAGAGAATGGTTCGTCATGCCCGGGTATAACGATGTCTGCTATCTTTTCGATCTTATAAAAACTTCGCATTGCCTCATCTCTATCGACATGAATTCTGGGAGGAACACGCTCAATGTAATTGTTCTTTGTGGGAATGGCATCTCCAGAAGCAACCACCACCTTGCCATCCTTGAATACGACCGATATATGACCATAGGAATGGCCGGGAGTTTTTATGGTTGATATATTATCCGAGATTATGGCAGGGCAGGGCAGATAATCTCTCTTTTGAGTCTGCGCGATCTCCCGGGGATCTGCATATTTTTCGGCATCTATTCTGTTATTGCAACCTATGTGATCCACATGCAGATGAGTATTTATTATCACCTTTATATCGTCCACCGAAAAGCCTGCTTCCTCGATTCCTGTTTTAATCTTTTCCCAATCCTGGCTCAGACCGGTATCCACAAGCAAAGGAAACTCATCGTCCATCAGTATAACAGACGATGAAGCGTATAAGATCATTCCACGATCGTCTCTGACAAGCTCCCCGGGCTTTATGATATAAATGTTCTTTGTGACTTTCTCCACTTCACCTCCTCCCGTTTACGCAATGCATACAATCTCCGGTCAGGATAGTCTTAAGTGCACCATCTCGTAGCCTTATTATTAACGCACCATTCTGGCTTATATCTATTGCTTTTCCCTCTACAACCTCGTTAGGGGTTGTCACCTGAACCCATCTATTCAATGTATCCGATGATTCTTTCCAATCTCTTGACAGTGCTACAAAATTCTGCTCCTTGAAGAGGTTATAATAATCCTCCAACTCCTTGAGTAGCAACTGCACAAATTCCACCCTAGATATCTCTTTTTTCACCTCCGCTTTCAATGAGGTGCTTCTCTTCCTTATCTCAATTGGAAACGAATCGATATCAACATTTACATTTATTCCAATGCCGATTATTATGAAGTTTATATTGTCCCCCGCAGCGCTAATCTCCGTCAATATCCCGCAGACCTTCCTCCCGTCTATCAAGACATCATTTGGCCATTTGATCCGAGCATCGATATCGTATCGCCTTATCGTCTTAGCCGCTGCTATTCCTGCCATCAAGGTTATCATATGAGCCTGAGTGGGAGATACCTGCGGCCTAAGAATAATGGAGAGCAATACACTACTTAGAGGTGAGACCCAGCTTCTACCCAGCCTCCCCCTACCATGTGTCTGTTCTTCGGCGATTATCACAGTGCCTTCGCCTGCACCTTCTATGGCCAGATCCTTAGCCATACGATTAGTGGAATCAATTTTGTCGAAATGATAGATCGTCCTCCCAAAAATTTCAGTCTCAAGTCTCTGTTTTATCTCATCAGAGAACGGCGAATCGGGGGGTTTGACTGACATACAAAAAAACTTTAAAACAAAAAATATAGAGCAGCGCTTAAGATCTGCAGGCCATATTGATCCATGAGGCCTTCTCCCTTAAGCCCTGTTGGTACTCTGTAACTAAGATTTATATCTTCTTTAACTTTTTAATACCGTTCTTTTTTACATTAGGCTTGTAAATATCCGCTGGCATCCAATCCGGGCGGTTAGATGGTGCCTTAACTTTCTTTCTAGTGCCTTCGTACATGTGCACCTTCAGTGTTCCTCTTTCTCGAAGGTGTATGTTTTTGACACCTCTATTCGCCGCTTTTAATGCCGCTTGACGTGGCGACCTGCCCATGTAGGTCCCCGTCTCTTTGCCTGACTTTGGGTCTCTAAGCGCAAAATATCTCTTATTCTTTTCAGCCATTTAAGCTCTCCCCCAAAAAGGATTTTCTGTATTACCATTGTATGTTCGGGTATTTAAATATATCGGTAGCAGTGAAACTTTCTATATGTCTATATTCTTTAAAATAAAGCTCTAGTTAGGTTGATGAAGCTATTTTGTCCTCGTTGTAATCTCGCCAGCCAAATTGGTCTGCATCACTCTTCTAACCTCTCCAGGATCATCTATATTCCCTAAAACGCACATCAACTTAACCAGCGCAGTCTCGGATAGCATATCCTCTCCTTCGATTACACCCGCACGCAATAGATCACGACCCGTATCGTAGACCCTGTCGCATACCCTTCCATATATGCACTGGGATGTAGTGACGATGGCTACACCATCTTTTATTGCACTTTCTATACTGTTGAACCAATCAGTAGAGACATGACCCAGGCCAGTGCCCTCGATCACGATTCCCCTGTACTCTCTATCAACGTAAAAATCGATTACTTCTGGATCTGCACCGGGATAAAATTTGATTAGAGCGCACCTGCCCTCCAGGCGATCTCTCAGCTCCAGTCCACGCTCTCCTCTTCTCCTGTACTCTCCTGAAATTAGAACTCCCCTGTTCCCATAGTCCACTTTACCAATTGGATTTATACCTATCGATTTGAAGGCATCCCTTGCGGAGGTGTGCATCTTTCTCACCCTGGTGCCCCGATGGATGTAGCAGAAGTCATCAGATGTGGATCCGTGCATGACAACAGTAACTTCCGCGATATCACCCGTTGCCACAATTGCTCCACAAGTTGCATTCATTGCGTTGTCACTCGAAGGTCGATCGGCACTCCGCTGAGACCCCACAAAAACAATTGGCACGGGAGTTTCAACCATAAAAGAGAGCGCCGATGCAGTGTATGCCATGGTGTCGGTCCCATGGGTGATTATTATACCCTTTGCACCATCTTCTATCTTTTCGGCGGCCTTTCTTGCAAGCTCCACCCAGTATTCCGTTCGCATGTTCTCGCTGAGTATGCTGTAAATAACCTCAGCGTCGTAATTGGCAAATTCGCTGAGCTCCGGTATCGCCTGAATTATATCCTCCGATGTAAACTGAGAGGTTACGGATCCCGTTCTATAGTCGACTTTGCTTGCAATTGTGCCACCAGTAGAAAGAATTGAGATCTTTGGCAGCCCTTCTTTGAAGGGTATCTCCTTTGCTTTTACCTGCTTTGACTTCTTCTCTTCGACCAGAGATATCTGGATCTCTTCCCCTCTGAAACCAATGTTGTATCCATTGTCCAGCTTGATCACGATCTGGTCCGTGGAAGTAGGCATAAGAATGCCTTCATATATATTATTATCTTTTTCGATCCTAACACGGTCACCAGACTGCACATCGATCCCTCAGGCAAACATTGATACCATCTTTTCGACATACTTCGATTGGGCGAAGATGGTTATCTTATCCCCCGGCAAAATTCTTGTATCTCCCTTTGGCACCAAGATCTTATCGCCACGATCGATTGCCACCACCAGACCTTCACCCTGCAGCGATAATTGCGAGAGTGATTTACCGGCAACAGGCGAGATGTTGGTCACTGCAACCTCAAATATCTCCGCTTTACCATCCCCGATCCTTATAACATCTTTTATGTTCTTTGGCCTCTCCATCGCCCAGAAAAGCTGCTGTGCAACAGCCAGATCCGGATTCTCCTGTATGTTTACGCCGGCCCTTTTAAACATATCCGCATGGTCTTGATCGTTAACGACCGATACAATATTCTTTATTCCAAGATCTTTTGCTACAAGCACGGTCATCAAATTTGTGGCGTCATCGCTTGTAGTGGTTATAAGTGAATCTGCTCTATCGGCACCAGCCTCTTCTAATAGTGATTTTGTGGTGGCATCTCCAACGAACGTTATAACGTCGTACTTTCCAGCGATATCTCTACAACGCTCCGCATCCTTGTCGATGATAACGACGTTGTGCCTCTCTTCTGTAGCGAGATATACAAGATTTCTCCCTATCCCACCTAGACCGACCACAATTATATACATGTGCCCCTCCTAAAACAGTACTTTTAAGCACCTTTATTATACTTATAGATGACGAGTTGAGATGAAATATATTACCCTTGTTGGAGATGGGATGGCGGATTACCCCCTGGATGAATTGGGGAATAAAACCCCGCTGCAGGCCGCAGACACACCAAATATGGATTATATTGCATCCAACGGGAAGAACGGCCTCCTAAAGACGATACCAGATGATATGGGGGCTGGAAGCGACGTAGCTAATCTTTCCATCCTTGGTTACAACCCTAGAGAGTATTACACCGGCAGAGGACCTTTAGAAGCTGCTGGAATGGGTATAAAACTTGATGGAGAGGATTTGATATTCAGATGTAACTTGATAACGGAGAAGGATGGGATGATTGCGGATTACAGCTCGGGACACATTACTACAGATGAGGTAAAGCCTTTGATTGAGCTTCTGAACGAGAGGCTTGGTGGAGACGGTGTTAAGTTCTATCTTGGGATCAGTTATCGCCATATACTCTCACTCAAAGAATCAGGAGATGCGGTCTGCGTACCCCCGCATGATGTCATCGGTCATAAGATAGATGATAATCTTCCTTCTGGAAGTGATAGCGATATTCTGAAGAGGCTTATAATCAAATCCAGAGGTATACTGGAGGGCCATGAGATTAACAAGGCGCGGGAGAGCAAGGGAAAAAACCCTGCTAACATGATCTGGCCATGGGGGCAGGGTAAAACTCCTGGTATACCCCTCTTTGAAGATCTTCATGGTGTTCATGGTGCCGTGATATCGGCTGTTTACCTGATAAAGGGTATTGGAACCTGTGCTGGCCTCGATGTCATAGATGTCCCCGGTGCAACAGGGTATCTGGATACTTCATACGAGAACAAGGCAAAGTACGCAGTTAAATCGCTCGAAGAACGAGACTTTGTCTTCGTGCACGTCGAAGCACCGGATGAGGCAGCCCACATGGGGGATCTGAAGGAGAAGATGAAGGCGATTGAGTCTTTTGATGAGATGGTCGGATGGATAATGGATGGATTGGACGGATCATGCAAAATTCTTGTCTTACCGGACCATTTCACCCCTATCTCAGTCAAGACGCATACAAGAGAACCTGTTCCCTTTGCAGTTTACTCAACGGAAGAAGAAGGAGACCCGGTTAGATCTTTTGACGAGAGTTCGGCAGAGAATGGGTCATTTGGCCTGATCGAAGGGGATCAACTTATGGATGCATTCATCAGGTGACTCAAAAGGCTAATCAGATAGTTTTCTCCAGATATAAACGAATCTCTGAATAGCGGAGATGTGGCTTGTTATAGCGAAGATGACCAGTAACCACCCAAGGAGTGGCAGGCCATAAACCTCACCGGGGGCTACATAATTAAGGAAGGTAAAGAGTATCAGTAGGACCAATCTGTCTGCCCTCCCCAGAATCCCGCCGTAGTATCTCCCGATATTGACGGCCTGTGCCTGTGTGCCGAGATAGCTGCATATCAGGACACCGGTTATAGCAACAACGCCGATCTCCCACGGCGCATAAGCCCCAAAAAAAATCCCGCAGATGAAGAATACATCGGCGTATCTGTCGATCACATGATCGAGAAAATCTCCTTTAAGACCCGCTTTTTTTGTATATCTTGCAAGTGCTCCGTCAATTGCATCCAAAAAACCGCTTAAAAACACCATCAATCCGGCAAGCAAGAGCAGATCATGGTTATCACGAGAGTAGTAAAATGAGACCCCACCAATAGCGGCCATGACAAGGGATATTGTCGAGAGTGTATTGGGTGTCAAACCGACAAATGCGAAAGCTTTCGCAATACTCTCAAGAAAATCCTTCAAATACGGCCGTAGTGAGTCGAGCGCCATCTTCAAACACCTGTTTCAATCGTCTCTTTTATCGATCTTGCAACATCTTCTACCGATTTCTTAGTTGTATCGATAATATTTACATCTTTGCAAATCTCAACCGCCTCTACAAGTATCACACCCATGATTTCTGCTTCGATATTCTCTCCCATCTTATGTTTACCAAAACCTTTCGCTTCCAATCGCCCCATCAATACCGAAGTATCGGTCTTGAGCACGATGGTTATATCCGGGCAAAGAAGGTGAGAGTAATGGCACTCAATGATTAAAACTCGATCCTTCTCAATCTCTTTATGTTTTCCGTGCACGTATTCGCTGATCTTTTCTGTATCCGCTATCAGGCAGTCCCTCATCTCGTCAACGCCTACGTAAAACTCCTTCTCTTTAACCAGCTCATTTATATGGATGACAGGATACAGATCTTCCAGGAGCCTGGTCGCCGATGTTTTTCCGGTCCCTGGTGTTCCGGTTACAGCGACTATCAATCTCCCACCTTTTCTATATACAACCCGAAATCCAGCCATCTTGCATCGGTAGTCAGTGATCCCATCGATATAACATCAACACCGGTATCTGCGTACTCGCTGATAACTTCTAATGTGATTCCTCCAGAAGCCTCAAGGATCAGATCTCTTCTCAATCCTTCTTCCTTAAGCAACTGAACAGTCTTTGATATCTCTTCTGGTTTCATGTTATCCAGCATCAATATATCAACACCAAGCTCGGCTGCCATGACAGCATCCTCGGCACTCTCGACCTCGACCTCGATCTTCTTCGTGAAGCAGGTAGCCTTAGCAGCCTTAATCGCATCTTTTAGCCCTGCAACTTTTATATGGTTATCCTTGATCATAACGGCGTCTGATAGGTTGAATCTATGTGGGTCGCCACCACCCAAAATGATCGCCTTCTTCTCATACTTTCTGAATCCCGGAGTGGTCTTTCTTGTGCCTGCAATTATGACCTTCCCGCAGACTCTTTCGACCAACTTATCTGTCAGTGTCGAGATGCCGCTCATCCTGCCAAGGAAATTCAGCGCCAATCGCTCTGCTTTTGATATCCCCCTCGAGCTTCCGCTTATCGACAAGATAAGGTCTCCTTCATCTATTCTTGTGCCGTCGCTAAATTTTGATGAAGTCTCAAGACCAAGATATGAGAAGATATCTATAGCTTCATTTAGGCCTGCCAGAATTCCTTTTTCCTTCGATATAATATTTGCATTAACATCGATATCTGGAATTGCCATGGAAGAGATATCCCCAAAACCGAGATCCTCCTCTATGAAAACCTCAAAATCTTTTTGCATCATAAATATCTCTGAAATAATCTGTATTGGTTTTTATGGTATTAAAGTTAATCCTCCACGACCTATCTTCGCTGCGCTTTGATATGCCGTTTCATTTATTCATTCAATTTTATTTTATGGAAGGACCAATCCAATGGCCATGCGTTAAGGGTGGGGGTATGGTGGTTAATTTATTTATATCATTAGCCGCAATATAGTATAGGGGAGGGGGATTAATTGGATTTTTTCGGAAAAATGGGCGGATTTATCTTCAGTCCATCATTTACTTTTCACGATACAAAGAACGACACATTGTTTGATGCTTTGAAATTTTACATCCCACTGCTGGTTATAAATTCAGTGCTAAGAGTGGTAGCCAATATAATCATTGTTTCAGAGGTTAGCATGATGTTGGGGCAGGTCATCTCTTATGAGATGTTAGGTGGGGATGAGTTTTTTTCCTGTCAATAATTTATTCGATAGTCATAATGATCATAGGGGTATTTTTCTTCGGGTTCTTACACCACCTATTCATCTCCATGATGGGTGGCCTAAACGGAGTTGGGCAGACTATAAAAGCTCTTCTTTATGGGCAGACGCCATTTTTATTAATCGGTTGGATTCCAATAATCAACATTATCACACCAATCTGGTGCATAATCTTGATTATAGTTGGAATTAGCGAATACCAGGAGATCTCCACATGGGAAGCTCTAAAGGCGATCATATATTCGGCGATTACAATGACAATACTGTGGGTTATGATTGCTACGACCGCTTTTTTTGGTGCTTTGAGCAGGATGGACGGTTTACCATATCCTTTCATGATGCCGTAAAACCGGTGTCAATTTTTTATGCAGGCTCCCCAAAATCTCTCTTGTCTACCTACGCCTCTCAGTGTAAATTGCACCCTCCTTGATATATCCAAGCGCCTCTCTTATCCTTTCAGGCTCCTCATAGCCGTATGAGATCCTCATCTGCCTTCTTCCAAGCTCAACCATCTCACCTTCGGGATGGACACAGAACTCACCGGGAATATACACAACACGCGGC
The DNA here is from genome assembly GCA_034190245.1 of Halobacteriota archaeon. Taxonomy (GTDB): domain Archaea; phylum Halobacteriota; class Syntropharchaeia; order DAOWMC01; family DAOWMC01; genus JAXHTJ01. The sequence continues at coordinate 10,830 of JAXHTJ010000026.1, forward strand.
TTTCGGTTTCCTGGTGGGCCATCAATATTTGGGTCACCAGTCGCTCTTTTTAAGAACTTGAAGAGGCTGGACTCTTCATCAGTTTCTATTCCCTCCTTGAAGGTCAGGTAGTAGTAAAATCCCGCCTTTCCGCCTCTGCAATCGAGAATAAAGTCCCCCAACTTCTCATCGATTCCTCCTTTGACATCGAGTGCTCGTCTCCTGTAACCTTCGTTAACCTGTCTGAGTTGGTCGATTATATGATTATCGAGGATATAGCTTGCGATCTCCTGTGTTATCAGCGGTGGGCATAAGCCAACATCGTTCGTTCGCTGAACCATCGTCTGCATGAAGGGACTTCTTGCACCTATCATGTATCCGACCCTGAGTGCGGGAGCAAGCACCTTGGAGAGGGTCCCTATCTCATAGACGATCCCAAGCTCATCTTCGAGGAACCCTGAGCGGGGTTTTTCCACATCTGGATCATGGATGATATCCTCGTAAGCCCTATCGAAGAATACCGGGACCTCCCTTCCCAGATCCTCAGAAAGCCTGGAGGCAACTTGAATTAGCTCACTCTTCCGTTCATTTGAGATGATTGTGCTGGTTGGGTTGTTTATCGTTACGATGTAGAAGAAACTTATCTCACTCTTCCTATCACCGAGCTCTTCTATACCTTCTCTGAGAAGGTCAATTCTGACCCCTTCTTCATCCTCTGGAATCGAGAGAATCTCAAATCCGGCCCGTCTGAGATGGTTGCAGTAGATATAGTATAACGGATCGGATGTTATCACGATGCCCTGTCTTATCAGTTGGGAGATTCCATTCAGGAGGCTTGTGGCACCGTTTGGCCCGATTATGATCTCCTTGGATCTCATTACATCCTCATCGAGACACCCAATTTTATTATTGGTATAGTACTTACTGATCGATTCAATCAGGTTCGGTGAGCCTTTTGAGCTGCCATAATTCAGCGCTACACGGTACTTCTCAGGATGGGCAAGAACTTCCCTTTGGGCCTCCTCGATCAACTTACGGGGTATCGTCCTCTCATTTACGTAACCTATCCCAAGATTGATGTCGATACCTTCCCTAAATTCGAGTGCAAACTCTGACATCATCCTGCTCACCGGTGAGGGGCAGGATGAGGAGCATCCATACTCCGAAAGGGGGATCTCATCGATCTCATCAGTCAGCTTCATCTGGCTTATAAGACGATGCCATCTTTATTTAACTTAACCTTACCGAGATCCTAAACAAAGATTTAATAGCCATGATAAGAAAACCAAGAGTGATCGCATAGTATGCGAGGGTAGGAGCGTCTACTATTAAAAACTGTTAAACCCATCAGATGTGTGAAGATGAATAGTGTAAAAAGATCTCTATTGATCACCATTTTAATCAGCATAGTATCGGTCGGCCTGGTCCTATGGTTAACGATGAGTATTGATGATCCGATCGATCTCTCAAAGATTGATCCTTTTTATTTACTACTTGCCCTCTCCTTTCATGTGGGCTCCTGGTTCTTCTGGAGTGAGAGGATGAAGATACTTGTAGAAGCATCCGGCGGGCATTTATCCTTTCCAAAATCGTTCAAGATTCTGGTAAGTTGCTTCTTTGCGGCCGGCATCACACCATCCGAGGTTGGTGGAGAACCGGTGAAGATCTATCTCTTGACAGAGGAGAATATGACTTTCGGCGACGCAACAGCAGTTGTTGTCACCGAGCGCTTTTTAGATGTAATATTTCTGGTTTTAATCTCTCCTCTGGGGCTATTTATCTTCCGGGATCTTGTTTTAAGTGGTGGACTTATCGTTATTCCGATTATCGCTGTATCTTTTTTTGTCTCTGTTTTTTCTCTGTTAGTTCTGATAATATATCGTCCAGAGATGGTTAAAAGCATTTCAACCATACTTTTTGATATTGTTTTAGAGATATGGAGAACCGAACGTATGCAACGTCTTATCAGTCGTATATTAAAAGAGATAGGATCTTTTATCGATGGTATGTGGATTATTTCAAGGAAGAGGTCTGAGTTAACCCTCGCTTCCGGGTGCACTGTAGCACGCTGGTTGATAGATCTATGTGTCGCCCCCTTGATCCTGATGGGTCTTGGATCCGAGCCATACTTTATACATTCATTTGCAGCACAGATCCTTCTTGTAGTGCTCCTTTTAGCCCCCATAACTCCTGGTGGGAGTGGAATTGCGGAGATCGGTTCTGCCGCTATCTTCTCAACCTTTGTAAAAGGCGCTCCTGTAGGTCTGTTTGTGGTTATATTCAGGTTGATAACCTACCACGTTAACCTTATCGTTGGTGCGGTTGCCAGTATTATAGCATTGAAAGATTTGAAGATAATAAAGAATATATTGGATCTTGATTGATATGGGATCGGAAGAAGCAAGATTATCTATTGATGATTACTTTATGGAGATTGCATCGGTGGTTGCAAAGAGGTCGACATGTTTGAGACACCATGTTGGGGCAGTGATTGCGAAGGATAAGAGGATACTGTCCACAGGATATAATGGAGCACCCAGTGGCCTCGAGCACTGTCTTAAAATCGGATGCATAAGAGAAGAGAGGAGGATAAAGTCGGGGGAGAGACATGAGCTATGCAGGGCAGTGCACGCTGAGCAGAACGCAATAATTCAATCGGCGCTGCATGGGGTCAGCATCGAGAATGCAACTTTATACTGCACCCATCAACCATGCATCCTCTGTGCCAAGATGTTGATCAACTCAAAGATAAAACGGGTTGTATTTAAAAATTCATATCCAGATATTGCATCATTGGAATTTTTAGAAGATGCCGGCATCGAAGTGGTAAAAATAGATGAATAGAAAAAGATATATTAAGTCCTACGCACCCAATATGATACCATGACCAAACCAAAGACCGAGTTTTGTGTATCCTGTGGTGTTAGTCTCATTGAGATGGGATTTACAAGATTTTCATGTCCTCTATGCGGAAATGAGATAGGAAGATGCAGTAAATGTAGAAAGCAGAGCAACCCGTACAAATGTCCGGAATGTGAATTTATGGGACCGTAGGTGAGTGCAATGGGAGAGGTAGCAGCAAAGATAAGGATAATGCCAAAAGGTGTTGAAACAGATCTTGAGGATCTGAAGAGCAAACTTGAAGGTTCATTACCAGAGGACGTCGCTCTTAGAGGTTTTGCAGAAGAGCCGATTGCCTTCGGTCTGAAGGCAATAATTTCTGTTGTGATCATCAGCGACGCCGAAGGTGGAACTCAGGCTGTCGAGGATGCATTTTCAAAGGTGGATGGAGTGGAAAGTATCCAAGTAGTGGAAGTCGGAAGGATGCTGTAACCTTACATATAATTTCAATCTAAAACTAATACCTCAACAGCGCACCTAGTCCCCCAAAGGCACGGTAGAGCTGTGCACCTTCTTCAAAATCAGTTGATATTATGCCAATTTCTGTACCCATCTGTTCTGCTATCCTGGAAAGCTCAGGAACAACATCATTCTCTTCTTGTATCTTCAAGGAAGCTTTACACTTCGGACAGTTGCCGAGATCGATATTATCGATGTCCTTAAATGTCTCTTCTTTGGAAAAATCACAATTTGTGCAGGCTATTTTTGCCCTTTTTCTCCTCAGATCCTCCGATATGAGGAGAACATCAACCGCTCCTTCCTGTAGTTTTCTTCTAACTTCTTCCTCACCATAGGCTGCCAGACTTCCGTTTACAAGCTCACGCATGAACCGGGAGGTAAGTCTCTTCTCCTTCATAAGATCTATCTCATACAGTTTTTCACCGGCTTTGTCCACAAGCTCACTCAGCCCTGATTCATCCGTGTAAGATACATCAAAAGCCCCTATTAACTTCTTTCGGAGCTCATGATGCAGGTATTCCCCTTTTATAAACTCCTCTTTCGTTGGGCTTGGCCCGCCTATAAGAACTCCCTGAAGCTCATTGTGATCTATCGGTAGAAAGACATCGTTGGCATGACTCGCTATTCTGTTGTAAAAATCCTCTATTGCGATCTCTCTTAAACGTTCAAAACGCCTCTGGGATTGACCACCCCTGCCGTGCTTTCCTGGCACGGATGAAGTCATGTGTTTCAATACCTCGATACGCTTTCCTTTCAACAACCCCGCTGTAGCCTCTCTCTTGTCTAAAACAAGGAGTGCAAAGGTCTTCTTCTCCGAAAGCATATCTTTTAATGGATCCAGAAAGAATCTGGAATCACAATGGTATTTGTATATATTAATAGCTTCTGGAGGTTCTATGATTGTTGTCTCCATATTTGTTTTATCGCCGCCTACATCAATGGCACCGCAGAATATCACAACCCCGTTCTCTGGCGGTTTATTTATATACTTCAATCTGGATATTATAGAATCAAGGGCACTCTGAACATTTGTCCGGGTCGATTTGCTCTTTATATTAGATGCCTGGCCGTATTCGTCTTTTAGCTGGGCCACGACGTCGGATATCTGCTTGTTTGGCGGGATGTAAACCGATATCAGTTCTGTCCCTCTCCCACTCTTATCTTCCAGATCTTCCAGTCTTCTCCTGAACTCGTATCTATCAATTTCACTCATAAAACGAATCCTCAGTTTGTCGCTGCTCTATCTCCAACTCTTCATAATATCTCTATCTTAATATATGTGTTGTCATATATAGTGAACTTATAGTATGGATGCAAGGAAGAGAAGCGAGCGGGAGCTGATAGATCTTATCACTGAGTCCTTCACCAGAGGCAAAGATATAGTTGTTGGTGTGGGTGAGGATGATTGCGCGGTGATGGATCTGGGTGTGAACTACCTTCTTCTTACAACCGACATGCTCCACAGAAAAAGTGATCTTCCGGTTCGTATGACTGCGCATCAGATTGGATGGATGACAGTAGCGGTGAGTCTAAGCGATATTGCTTCAATGGGTGGCAGACCTTCCTCATTTCTTGCAGCAATTGGCCTTCCGGATGATGTGGAACTGGATTTTATAAGAGAGCTTGGCATCGGGATGGAAGCCTGTGCTTGCCGATACGACGTGAGCATAGTTGGCGGAGACATCGATAAGCACGATGAGCTGACTTTGGTCGGAACCGCGATTGGAACCGTTGATAAGGATAAGCTTGTCAGGAGAAAGGGGGCAAAGGTTGGGGATCTTCTATGCGTGACAGGGACTCTGGGAGATGCAACTGCGGGCCTCAGGATCGTTTTAGAGGAGATTGAAGCGCCTGAAGATGTTGAAGAGAGATTATTGAGAAGTTTATTCGAACCAGTACCAAGAGTCGAGGAAGGAATCGAGCTGTCTGGATTTGCTACATCTATGACTGATATAAGCGACTCTCTTGCTATCTCTGCACATGAACTGGCGAATGCAGGTGGGATCGGATTTAAGTTATACGAAGATCAAATACCGATCCTGGATGAGATAAAACAAGTTTCTGAGGAATTAAGAAAGCTATATCTCTACGGCGGAGGCGACTACGAGCTTTTATTCACGATAGATCCACAGAATCTTAATTCTGCGAGAAGTAACGTATCTTTTACCGTTATTGGAGAAGCTGTCGCCGAAAATATCTATCTGGCTGATACAAATGAAGAGGTGGGGTTTGGGGGCTACCTGCACTTTTGAATAACATAAATATATTTATATGAAGATAAGATAAAGAGAGGCATACTAATTGTCAGAAGGTATCTAAAATGTCAGATAATGGAAGAAAGATTTTACTTACGGCGCCCATCGAATGGCTGAAGCGGACGAGCTGGGGAACGCCCATTGAAGTTACTGCATCTATTTATGGCTTGGATTTCCTGGCAGATAATATCGATACCCCCCACAAGCTTTTGCGTTTTCCAACATGGGAAGAGTATATCGATTGTTTGAAGAGCGGTGAGTTCACAGATGTTGGCATCTCTTTTCTTCTCAATCATACGGATATCGTGGAGGAGATGGTAAGAAAGACAAGAGAGATATCCGATGTTAAAATTGTTGGCGGTGGTCATGGAGCATTTAACAAAAAGCCAGTAAATGAGATGTTCGATGGCGTCAGCACAGGCTGGGGCGTGGAATGGTTGAAAGAATGGCTTGGAGAGGAGGTAAACACACCTCCTTATCGTCTTCCGGTCTCGGATCTGGAGTTTAAATTCGGACCCGTAGATACCACCATCGGTTCTATTGTTGGGAATGCAGGTTGTCCATTTGGATGTGATTTTTGCCAGATTACAATGGAATATGAGAAACCCATGAACTTAATAACGCCATCTCAAGCCGTAGCTCATATGAAGGAGAATAAGAGGCGTTTCTACTTCTTCCAGGACGACAACTTCTTTCTGCATAAAAAATGGATTAAGGAGTTCTTCTCCGAGCGGCAGGAGCAGGGAGTGGATACACCCTGGCTTGCATGGGGTGGCACAGAGCTTATAAGCAAATTCGATATACACGAGTTGATTGATAATGGGTTTATTGGGGTCTGGATCGGTTATGAGAGGAGTGACCTGACGAAGACATCCACTGCCGAAGAAGTTACAAAAGAGTTACTCGACAACGACGTCCTGATCCTGGGATCATTCATTATCGGCTGGGAAGATCAGACCAAGCAAGACATCGAGAGGGAGATTGCGTGGGCTGTGAGTCTAAACTGTGACCTCAACTTCTTCGCATGCTATGTACCACTACCAAACACGGCCAAATGGGATCATTTTAAGGACCGTGTTGTGGAGACCGATCCGAGAAAATGGGGATCGGGAGAGTATATGGTCTGGGAACACCCCAACTTTGATCGAGAATGGATCGAAAATAAGTTAAATGAGGCTTATGAAAGGTCAAATCCAAATTTTATGAGAATTGCAAAGATTGTGGCTAAATCGCAGCTAAAAAGAAGATGGGTGTAGTCAAAATAGACCCCACGATCCCTTCAGCAGCATATCCAGTACAAACTGTCTCATTCTCGGATTCTCCTTGATCATGTTGAATATCCTCCTAGCTGAACCTTGGGATCTGGCTGCCATCTCTTGAACCTCTACGGATCTCTTCAGATCTGGTCCTATCTCTGCCTTACATGCTTCTTCATATCCGGATAGAAATTCTCTACTAAAATCTCCTGCGGAAGCGGATTTAATCGCCCACTTACCACCGATCTCTCCGCCAGCCATTGCATAGTATATCCCCTCACCAGAGGATATCATCGCTTGTCCTGCAGCTTCACCAACGAGCAACGCACCATTGAAGCAGGTACTACGAGAAGTCCCAAGACAGGTGATCCTGCCACCCTGGCTCATGATGATCTTGGCACCATCAAGCTTCTTGCTTGCTATCGGATGGGTATTTATGAAACGGTTGAGACAATCTTTCAGTTGAACTTTATCTTCCCTGATCTCTGACAGCATTGCCCCTATTCCGACAGTCACCATATCATTCTTCGGGAATATCCAGGCATACTGTGTCTTCGGTATCTCTCCACCGAGGTACATCTCGAATCTATCTCCTATCCGTTCATCTATCAACTCATTTGATAGTTTCATCTGGTGCAGATACCACACAGATATCCTGCTCGGATTCTGGACAAAGGAATTGAGCTTTCTTCTTACCACCGACGATTGTCCGTCGGCACCGATGACTATGTCCGAGTCAATGCATTCTGTTTCATCACTAGCCTTTGCTTTTACACCTGTAACAAAACCATCCCTTAAGGTGAGATCGATAACGCTGGTTCTGTCTTTTACCTCTGCTCCAGCGTCTTCAGCGAGATCCACCAGTTTTGAGTCAAATTTGCCTCTGCAGACAAAAACGCCAATCCTATCTTTATCATCGATCGTGAAACAGTCATTTTCATAACCGAAGGTAATGCCACTGTAGGACCTCTCAACCACTTCTTCCGGGATACCAAATCGGTCCAGAACTTTTTTAGTTAAACCTCCGGCACATGGTTTCTCCCTATTAAACCCCTTCTTCTCCAGAAGCAGTGTCTTCAGTCCACCTTCGGCACACCTTCTGGCGGCAATTGCACCTCCGGGCCCTCCTCCCACGATGATAACATCATATTTCATTCAGTGGATACTAATATGTTTTTAATATTAAAAGATTATTAGACACTAATTTTTTAGGTGTAAGTCGCATTTTTTTACAGCGAATATTTTGTATTAATTCCAAATAAATAAGGGATTTAAGCAAAAGATTTAAATGTGTTGAGTTAAATTTGATGAATGTAGAAATTTTCTAACCTTTATATTTTGGGGTGGCTGACAATGGGGAAGTTGGTTCTTGATTTAAAAGAAAAAAAGAAGGTTGCTAGTGTTTTTGTAACATTGATCATCGTTTTGACACTCGTTTTTTCTGGGCCCGCAGGGGCTGTTAGAGTAGGGGTTGATGTAGAAAAGACCGAGTACAGTAGCTCGGATGAGTTTGTAAATTTTACGGTTTGGGTCGATATTGAATCTGCCGAACGCATTCCTATACAGAATTTGACGTTGAATATTACGGGGCCCACAAATGAGAGTTGTATTTTTTATCCGGATGGGACCGAGATCTCTGGTTGCGACAATGTGACGATCAGCTCTCTTTCGGTAGCTGGATATGGTTATGGTTCTAGATATGGTTATGATTGGAATGATGGATATGGGTATACTTTTGGCACTGGTTATGGGTATGGATATGGGAGTGTAACCGGTTATACGGGCAACACCAGTGCAGAACTGCGTTATAATGTTACCTGGAATCTGACAGCGGCCAGTGTGAGTGATGGAGATTACAACGCTACACTATACGCTTATGCCAGCGGTGGTGAGACCGACCATATATATTCGTCAAATAATGTTACACAATTTACGATTGATTTAACGGCTCCAACAATCTATGACTTTGAAGTGACAAATATTAAACATAACGCAGCAACGATCAATTGGAAGACAAATGAGAATACAACAGGCAAAATTGAATACGGAAAAACGACATCTTATGGTACAGAAGTTACAATAAATAATCCAGTCAAAATTCATCATAGAAGAATTACAGGATTAGACGCAGAAACTACATATCATTATAGAATCCGGGCAAACGATTCTTTAGGCAATTCAAATGTCTCTTCCGATAAAACTTTCACCACAGATGAATCACCGGGTAAGAGCGGTAGTGCTGGCGGTGGAGGTGGCGGAGGTGGCGCTCCACCTGCTTCAAAAAATAACGTTCCAGTAAATAACGCCGGAAAAGTGACATCCACAACAACGATAACATCCTCTGATGGAAGCGCAAAGTTGACCATCCCCCAAGCAACAACTGCACTTGATGCAGAAGGAAAAGCGCTGAAATCGATTACAATTTCTCCTATATCTATTGGAGGAACAATAGCTGCATTTAATCTTGGACCCGAGGGTGCAAGATTCAATCCTCCGATAAGGTTTTCGATCACTTACGATCAGTGGGACGTACCAGAGGGGTCGACTGTGGTTATAAAGATGTTCGATGGCTCGAGGTGGATATCTCTCGAAACAACTGTTGATACAGTGGCCAAGACGGCGACAGCGAAGATAAGTCATTTCACATATTTCGCATTGTTTGTTGTGGAGGCTGAGCCGGTTAGACCTATAGCAACACCTCTCATAGCAACCATAACAGCAACGCCAGTGCCAACCGTAATAACACCGACACCAACACCTCCAGCATGGGGTTGGGTTTCTATAGTGATACTTGTGATAGCTGTATTGGCAACCTATCTGATGTATGCCAGATGGTATAAGCGCGGGCGTAGATAAATAGAAGGAGCCTAAGCTAAAGTTTCTCTGCCCTCTGTAAGCCAGACCACTATACCTGCTATCGAGGAGACTATGCAGATAGGCATCATCACAAATTCAAAATTTACGTCTCCAAAGATATTTAGACGCATCAAGTCGAATAGAACCGGATTGAAGAATGCATCCAGGAAAGTCGAATAGATAACAAACGTGAAATAGAGTGGTATAAAAAGTGCACAAAGTTTGAGGAATGTCTTTATACCTTCTTTCATTCCGTGTGAATCGTCATTTTTAATCTCTTTTTTCATATATACTATCAATATGTTATTTTCAAGTATATATAAATATCGTTTTATTATCAAAAATATCAAAAATTAAACATTTTAACATAATTGTCGATCATTTTGTTTGTCGCGAAGATGGAATTTCTTCAGAAGACCTTCCTTGGGTGTATGATGCGTGATTTATCTCTGATTTATTGATAAAATATATATACCATAGAGGCAATCTGTTTAAGAGGGGGCACTTATGAAGGTAGAGCTAACATCCCTGTATGGTTTAAACGTTTACACGGACAGAGGAACATATGTTGGAAGAGTCGATGACATTGTGATAGATCCGAATGAGAAGAAGATTTCAGGACTGGCAATTGGTAGCATCAATACAAATATCTTCGATCTGGAGAGTAAAGGGGTTATAATTCCTTACCGCTGGATTACGGCGATCGGAGACATTGTGCTTATGAAGGAGGTACAGCTCAACAAGAGGGCTGAAGAGGGCGCAGAGTGATGTAAAATTTGATGAAGGATTGTGAGATATGCTCGGATAATGCTTGGATACTATAGTGTCATTTATAATCAAAAGCCTAA
>JAXHTJ010000258.1:0-1800 GCA_034190245.1 Halobacteriota archaeon
GAGAAGGTCGATAAAATTACCGTTCTCACAAAGGAACAAAAGGAGATTATTAGGGTGTTGGGGTTTGAAGGTAAACTTAGTAAAGTGTGTAGCCTATAAAACACGGAAAGTTAGGTTATAACTTTATCAGTGGTGGCGTTGCAATAAACATTCTTGCACGGCATGTTTGTGCTGATCTGGCCATTGTTGATGTGGGTGTGGCTGAAGATCTTAAGGCTTCCCCTGATTTGATAATTAAGAAGGTTGGATATGGAACCAAAAATATGACAAAAGGCGCAGCAATGACCCATGAAGAGGCGGTAAGATCGATCGAGCTTGTTGGATTTGAGATCGGCGGTCTGGCAGGTGTTGTCCTGGGGGCTGCAGCTCACAGAGTACCGATAGTGATAGATGGATTCATCTCAAGTGCTGGTGCCCTCATAGCTACTGAGCTGGCACCTCTCGCAAGAGAGTACATCATCCCCTCCCACAACTCAATATAGATTGGACACAGAGCGATGCTTGATAAGATGGGGCTTGATCCTTTATTAGATCTTAATTTACGGCTTGGAGAGGGTACAGGTGCCGCTCTTGGAATAAGTATTGTCGAGGCAAGCGTAAAGATACTCAGTGAGATGGCCACCTTCGCCGATGCCGGAGTTTCTGAGGCTATAAAAGATTAGATAACTACGAAAAATTTCGTAGCTTAGAGTAGCTATATTACTTATCAGGTTCAACTATATACTATAGCTAATCTATATAATTGGTTTTACAATGACAAAGAACGATAGCGTAGAAAATGATGAAACAGCCGAAGATGAAAAACTACTCATCCTTCCGCTCAACGATAAATCATCAAAAAAGATCTCCCAGGTTATCTCAAATGACACTGCAAGAGCGATTCTTGGAGCCTTAACAGATGAACCCCTCTCTACTTCAGATGTTGCAGAGAAGCTCGGTATTCCTCTGACGACGGCACAGTACAACATAGAAAAGCTGATGGAATCCGGCCTTGTCAAGGTGGAGAAGACGAAGTGGAGTGAGAAGTTTCGAGAGGTGAAGATATACGCACCCCAGAAGAAACTGGTGGTGATCCTGCCTGAGAAGACGAGCAGAGAAGAAGTTATAAGCGCCTTGAGAAAGTATCTGCCGATGGTGGGATTTGCAGCTGTTTTATCCGGATTTATTGAGTTTCTATCGAGGGGTTTTTATTCTCTTGGGGTTGTTCGCATGACGGAAGATGCTGTTTCAAAGACCTCTGCCTCTATTCCAGAAGCGATGGAACAGGTTGCACCAGTACCAACCAGTATATCGCCATCTCCCATGGATGCCCTTGATATGACTAGAGGAGTGGAATCGGAAGCAATTAATGCAACTTCAACTTCAGAAATCTTATTAGGTTCGATAGAAAACGCTACATCTCAAATAGAAGAGATTGCTTCCAATGCAACCAACATAACTCCTCCGTCTCCCACCGCTATTCCTGAGACTATGGAGAGGATTGCATCCGAGATAGTTGATATATCTCCATCGCCGATGATGATAGCAGAAGAAACCTTTGGTTCCGCTCTCCAAACTGATTTTTTCTCTCACATAGGTCTATGGTTCTTCCTCGGGGCTGTATCGATAATCGCTTTTATCTTTGTGATAGACTTATACAGGGAACGTAGGAAGCCGTAAGTTGGATTATAGGTACTTTGTTACCTATATCCTATATAAGACCTTGCCTCTCTCCCCTGCTCGATTTGATCCTTTATCCGTTCGTAATAGCTTGCCAGACTATCCGTGACACTCGGCTTAACCTTCTTGAGAGCTTCTCTG
>JAXHTJ010000259.1:0-1794 GCA_034190245.1 Halobacteriota archaeon
TACTTGATTGTTTTGTACCGCTTATCTTAGGAATGGAATTCCTAGATAAGGTGTAGCCTCGTGTGGACTTTGCACGGAAGCAAGTCACAGTGGTACACAAAAACGTCAGCTACTAGCTACCAAGTTGTGTGGTTAGTAGTAGTGGCAAGAGCCATGGTGGCACATTGGAATGTGTCACGGGCACGTAAAAGCCTGGCTTGTGCAAGTTGCGCACGGTTGATGATCAGGTTAGATCATTGGATGTTCCGGATGATAGATCACGGTCAGCTGATCTATCATCAGACCGGTGTAACAAATGTAGTTGTACTGATTCAGCACGTGTTGATGTGTCTGAATCAGTTTCTAAAAATAGTATGTTTAAATTACCAAGTAAAGATGCACTTTCTGGTAATTCGTTTTTTGGTTTGCCTATTGATGAAGTTGACACCGTTTAACATAATACTGAGGATTACCCAGGTCCGCCTAAAAAGCCCTTAAAGTCCATTTTGAAGGTTGGTAAACGATCATAATGTCGTTGCCTTCAATGTGGTAACATATACTATGGCCGTGGGTCATATTGTAATGAGTGTTCTGATGCCACTATTGCGTAGTTTATTAGTGATAGTACAGTCAGGCCACAAGTTAATAGTGTTGAACTTGTGTCTTACCAATCTTTTGCCAGGTAAGGCAGAAGAAATTAGTTTGCTTTTGTTGGCATGATGTAATTGGATATGCCTAAGTCTAGTGAAGTGTTCGGTGAGCAGCTGAACTTCACTCACAGAGCCACACTTGGTGGGGGTGATGATGGCGACCAATCACAAGGTGAGATGGCTGCACGTGCTAAGGAATCTATGGAGAAGCTAAAGCGCAGCTATCCAGGTGTCTTTGCTGACCCTGTCTATCCCGTTGACAGGTCAGACTGCCCCGCACAATTTGAGCACGCCATCCCACTTGTTGATGAGTCTGCTGCTCCACCTAGGCGGAAACTATACCCACTCGATACCAGAGAACTTGCAGAGCTGAAAAAGTAGCTGCAGGAGTTCTTAGAATCTGGTAGGGTGGAAGTTGCAAATGGTGCGTATGGTGCTCCTATCCTTTTTGCCAAGAAAAAGGATGGGGGGCTACGCATGTGTATTGATTACCGTGCTCTGAACGGTCAGACGCGCAGTGATGTCTATCCACTACCTAGGATAGATGAATTATTGCAGCGTCTTGATGGTGCTTGCATATTTTCTAAATTTGATATGCGTGATGGGTACCACCAAATACCCATGCGCATATAAGATAAAGAAAAAACTTCTTTTACGTGTAGATATGGCACTTACCAATTTACGGTAATGCCATTTGGTTTAACATCTGCTCCCTCCACCTTTCAGCGTGTTATGAATAACATCTTTTTTGATCTTCTAGATAAAGGTGTTTTGGTTTATCTAGACGATATTTTGGTGTATTCTAAGACTGTAGAGGAGCATAATGTATTATTAAATTAGGTTTTTGCCCTCTTTTCCAAGTACAAACTGTACTTGAAAGAGAAAAAGTGTTCATTATTTATGGAAAAAGTGAACTTTCTTGGGCATGTTGTATCTTCTAATGGTGTTGAATTAGAATCTGGGAAGGTGGAAGTGGTCCAGAAATGGCCCACTCCGACCACAGTTACCCATGTTTAACAATTTCTTGGTTTATGTAACTATTACAGAAGGTTTATAGTACGCTTTTCTGAAGTGGCTGGGCCACTAACTTTGTTGACAAAAAAGGATCAGCCCTTTTTGTGGACTGATTTACAAGAAAAAGCTTTTAATATTTTGAAATAGTTGT
>JAXHTJ010000260.1:0-1735 GCA_034190245.1 Halobacteriota archaeon
AAGAAGTTCAAAATCTGCGTCTAAATTACTACCACCGTCAGCAACTGACTAACCTTATACTAACTCTTAAAAAATATTATTTAGGCTTAAAATTCACTAAATAATATTATCTCTTCAAAGGAAAGTAAAAACTCCCGAAACCAGATGTTAGGTTCTGGCTTTGTATGCTGACTGGACGTGCAAGTCCTTGAACAGCTTGTACGTTAATTCAATGTTACAGAGGAAGCTTGAATTAAGTTAGAGAGTTTAGAGTTAGTTTAGAACTTCTTAGATATCCCAAATACTGATCCATAAACTGTGAGGTGAGGTTTTACTTGAGCCTGAGCGCTCATATACTAACTGACACAAACGCTAACATCACTGCCAGACATTCTGAGCAGCTACACAGCGACCATGGTGCACACAAACGCAATCCATGGTGCTTTGAGGATATATATAAAAGCCTCAAGGCGGATGCATACATAGGAGAGCATATATAATACATATAATAATATATATAACATATATAAAATATATAAAATAATATAATAATGTCTTCAATCCCTAACACCACTCCCCCTTCTGGTTCTTGTCTGCCTAGACAAAGAACTCTAAAATTCAGCTACAGCATCCTAAGCGTTTTGCAGGGCACTTTCATCTAACCACATATTTTCAAAGTCATTGTATCCCTTCCACTTAACTAAATATTATCTTCTGCCTCTGGATATCCTCTAAGATACAATCTTTTCAACTTCAAATTCTTCGCCAGAATCCACCTGTAGTGCCTGCTCAACCTCAACCTCTCCGTCCACTGCCTTCAGCTGACTAACATGGAAAACCCCGTGAACTCCCCAGTCTTCAGGAATCTTCAACCTGTAAGCAACCGGCCCAATCTTCTCCAAGATCTCAAAAGGACCTGCCCAGATGGCTGCCAGCTTCCTGGTCCCAGTCTTCAGCGGTAAATGCTTGGTTGCCAGCCAGACTTGTTCTCCAATGTCGTGATGCAAGTCGCGTCTGGCGCGGTTCGCGACTCCGGCCATTCGCTCCTGTGCTTCCTTCAGTGAAGTAGAAACCTGTAACTAAGTAGAATGCCTAGCAGCCACAAAATCGTGAACTGCAGGCAGCTAGACAGAATCTAGCTGGATGTCAA
Source organism: Halobacteriota archaeon (assembly GCA_034190245.1). Lineage (GTDB taxonomy): Archaea > Halobacteriota > Syntropharchaeia > DAOWMC01 > DAOWMC01 > JAXHTJ01. The sequence continues at coordinate 1,130 of JAXHTJ010000260.1, forward strand.
TAGGAAGTGATGGCTAAAAGCCATGCACAACTTTGAACGGTACATCCTACACAGCATCCTAAAATGTAGAGTTAAGAGCAAATTCACATTGAGAAAGTAAAGAGCACCACTGATCCTACACTCCACTGCAATAACACCTCAACACTTGCTCAATACTTCTGTGAAAACGCTCAGTAAGTCCATCAGTCTATGGGTGATAGGCTGTGGACAAAGCTACTCTACATTGCATCAGCCTACACAACTCTTACCAAAACCCACTGGTGAATTTCACATCCCGATCACTCACAATTTTCCCAGGCATACCAAATCTACATACCCAATGTTCCCAAAATAACTAAGCACACTCTAACGCTGTCATACTACTACTGCAAGGTACAAATCTACATAAACGTGAAAATCGGTCAATGATACTAAAAATAGCATCATGTCCACGTGTACTCATTGGTAAATGAGTAATAAAATCCATGGTAACATGGTCAAACGGTTTTGCTGGATTTTCCAGCGGTTGCAACAACCCTGCTGGTCGTTACGTGGAATGTTTGTTAGATTGGCAAATTGCGCAATTTTTAACAAACTGTTTCACGCTCGCAGACATACCCTACCAAA
>JAXHTJ010000261.1:0-1730 GCA_034190245.1 Halobacteriota archaeon
TGTTGTTGTTAAGTGGAATGTCGAATGTTCTTGGTTGCGTTGTTATTCTCATAAAAAACAGTTTAAATGAGGATATTTATTTATATTGAACTGTCAAAGATGGGTTATAACCAGTATCTTCTACCCCCTCAACCTATTCATATGATCGATCCGCTTCTGGATAATTTCCTTCTTGCCGATGTCATGTCTGGAGTGTATCTCGCCCGTTATCTTTGATAGGGCTTCTTCTGCCTTCACTTCAGCATTTGCAATGCTTTCTGCTATTCCGACCACCGCAAGGGATCTCGATGATGTCGTGAATATCTCCCCCAGCTCTTCATTCACACTCGCATAGAAGAGGAGAGCGTCCTTTATTTCACCAATCGTAAGCTTTACATTCTTTGTTGGATTTTCAGGATAGCCGCTGGGCACCACATATTTACAAACAGTCGCAAGATTCTCAAAATCGGCATTTCGTAGTCTACCATCAGCAATCCCCTCAGATATCTCCATAAAGTCTGTCTTTAACAGTGGTAGCACATTCATCGCCTCTGGATCTCCGAACCTGCAGTTGTATTCAATGAGGTATGGCCCACGCTCAGTCAGTATGAACTGGCCGTATAAGATCCCTTTGTAAGGATTACCAGTCTCTTCTTTTATCGCTTTTATGGTATCGCTCATAATCTTGATACAGGCTTCATACTCTCCCTTTTCTATAAACGGAAGGAGGAGATCGCAGTCCGAGTACGATCCCATCCCACCGGTGTTTGGACCAGTATCACCTTCGTATGCCCTCTTATGATCTTGGACAAGAGGCATGGGGACCAGGGTCTTCCCATCCGTAAATGCCTGAATTGTGCACTCCTCGCCCTCAAGCCTCTCTTCTAAAACAACCATCGCCGAGCCGCCGATCTTACTTTCAATAACCTCCAAAACATACTTCTTTGCATCACCTGCATCTTTCAGTTGTTCTCCCACGATCTTGACACCCTTTCCGCCGGTGAGTCCGATTGGTTTTACAACAATATCACTAACAACAGAATCTATAAAATCAGAAGCTTCCCCGAGGTCAGAGAAGACTCCAAATTCAGGACTTCCAGAAATTCCATGCTTCTTCAGCAGGTTTCTACAGAAGCTCTTATCACACTCTATCTGGGCCGCAGCTCTCGTTGGGCTTGCAACCCTTATTCCTAACTTCTCGAGAGAATCTGTCACCCCGGCATTCAAAGGAGCCTCAGGACCAATTATTGCCAGATCGATCTTTTTTCCTGATGCGTAATGTGAGATCTTATCAACATTAGTTACATCACAGATCAGGAAATCCTCACATGCACGGGCTATGCCTGGATTTCTGTTACCCATTGCAGCGTAAAGCTTCACATCATAAGTACTCTTTTCAATCGCATAGATGATGCTATGCTCCCTCGCCCCACCACCAACAACCAAGGCGTTCATACATCCAACTTATCTGAAGTAGCAAAAAGTTTGTCGGTTCTAATGTATATCACAGACTCCCGGATGTTTATGTCTGCGAAGATTACTTAAGGATAACTTTCACACTCTACTTGCTAAGTTTTTATCTTGACTTTGTCACATTTCCCCATGACCAAAACCAATTCCAACCAGATATACTATACTAAAAGACATTAATTTTTGATTAATTTTAAGTACTACTTTCACCATACATATTAATGGCGATATTATGAATATAAGTGATTTACAACGCCAATATAAGGTGGAAAAAGACTCAA
>JAXHTJ010000262.1:0-1703 GCA_034190245.1 Halobacteriota archaeon
TAATTTACAGTAGCAGCAGCAGAGACAACGAGCGTTTGATCACTAAAGACATATCCTGCTTTATGGATTCTGACCGTATATGTGCCATCATCAATATTATGTGTAGTATCACCACCCGAATCTGTTACTTTTCTTTCATAATAGGTAGTATTATCCTCGTCCCATATCTCAACGGCACACTCAACAACATTGTTTGAATCGCCGTCTTTTATGTTTATTGTTATCGCGTTGCTACCAGATAAGCCAGCACCTGTTACCCATGCGACATTACCTCTATCAACTGTAGCCTCATTTGAATCTGTTTCGTTATCATAGTCACCAATTCCACTACCACCATCGGCATTTATTTCTGTCAATTCTGTTGCATTATCGGTCTTTATGGCTGCGTCACTTCTCATTAACAACTGAATATATGCCAAAAGTTTCGCCAAGATCGTTGTCTGATTTGCTGCTGTAGCGTCCCCGCCTGTTCCAGATGGAGCTTGTTCAAGCGCATTTTCAGTAAATCTGTAAGCCCCTGCGTCGTTCTCAAGAGTATCATCTATCTTGTCGGTTGTAACCTTAATCGCATCAATTTCCGTGTCTTTCGTGCCTTCCGTTAATGTCCTTGTTGCAACACTCCAATTGTCAGAAGCTGAATGACTTGATCTACTTGATACTGTCGCATCTACATTATCAGCCAATAGTTTCCCAATTGATCCAGTTATAGTAAGAGCCGATGTTAATCTATTCCAAATATCAGCCACCAACGTCCCGAAACTTGTCAATGTTCTTGAAGCAACTTGCCATACATCAGAAGCAGAATGGCTTGATCTTGTAGAGACATTGACGTCAAGCCTTGTGCTGTTTGTATCAATCTCTTGTCTAATTTCTGTTACCGTTGGGGGTGTTGTCGCATTTCTTGAACTAACATTAACATCCAGTCTCGCCATTTCTGTATCATATTCATTTGGTACGGCGAACCCTGTAGCTTTATAATCGTCAATCGTCTCACTCGGCACTTGATTTTGATTTTTCAATCCAAAAGTTCCAGCACTTTGATGATCTGCGATCGCTTCATCCCAAACTGCATCAGCAACTTGAGCAGCAGTTGGCGCACTTGCACCCGGAGCTGTTACAAATATCTTGATTGAATCATCAGCACCAAGCGTAAAATCTGGGGCAGAATCAATTGTAACTGTTTTCGTTACCCCTACATAATTAGTTATAACTCGTATACTCGGATAATCTGAATTTGAATCATCATATAATACTACCGCTTGATCATTATAAGCATCATCAACGTCTGATCCTGTTGCAAGTGTAAAATTTGTCTGATCTGTTACTGTTGCAATTTCTGCATCCAAAAGTAAATTCGGATTTGCTCCAGAACCACCAGGAGCTTGCTCAAGCGCATTTGCTGTATATCTGGAAACACCACCGTCATTTTCTATCAATTCATTCAATAAAGCTGTTGCAACGCCAGGCTTCGATGCTGGATCGTAATCAACAGCAAACAAATGATCTAAGTGTATGTCAGTTAAAGCTGTAGCAACTTCAGATGGTGTCGCTGCTGTTCCAGCTACATCAGGAACAACTGTATTTGCTCCATCCGTTCCACGCATAGCCGCGCCATCAATATTTACAACATCCCCAGCAATAGCATCAAGAATCAGATCAAGCCTTCCGCCATTTATCCAATCAGACAAGACCGCAGCTCTTGC
>JAXHTJ010000263.1:0-1696 GCA_034190245.1 Halobacteriota archaeon
AGGAATCTTGATGGCATCATATTCACATGCATCGACACAGGCAGAGCAGCCACCTGAAGCAGCGCACAGACCCACAACATTTATAGCACCGCTTTCTTCGTCCTTCTCAAGGGCATTTACAGGACATGCGTCAACACACTTTACATCAACCTTACACAGCTGGCAGACCGAAGAACCAATTATACCATCATATTCGTTTATCTTAATACGACTCCTATTCGGGCTGAATATCCCATCGCTTTCTTCAGAACAGACCAGCTCACAGGTTCTGCATCCAGTACATTTTTCTGGATCGACTGTAAGCTTAACATGGAATTTTTTGAGTTCCAACGCATCAACAGGACAGGCTTCTATGCATTTTGGATCGCCACCACAAAGATCACAAGTGACGGCATGATCATAGCCAGGTGGTATGCATATCGCATCGTACTGACAACCGGTGACGCATTCAGTGCATCCATTCTCTGCAATTTCTTGTTTGCAGAGTTCCTCATCCAAGCTAATTATGCCAGTCACCTCATCTTTTTTAATAGCCCCGACCGGGCATGCTTTGATACATCCGATTTCCTCTATACATAGGCCACAACCGTTACACAGCTCCTCATCAACATATCTTGGCTTTTTTAGGACTTTTGCCCTGAAGTTCCCTACTCTTCCTCTTACATCTTTAACCTCAGAGTACGCCAGAACTTCGATGTTGGGGTGCCTTGCAACTTCCACCATCTTCGGCGCTTCGATACATATCGAGCAGTCGTTTGTGGGAAATGTCTTATCAAGCTGTGCCATCCTCCCACCTATTGATGGATTCTTCTCCACCAGATAAACCTTAAAACCTTGGTCAGCAATATCAAGCGAGGCCTGTATCCCCGCTATGCCTCCCCCTATAACCAATACAGAGCCACTTACATCCTTCATATTAAACCATTCCCAATGAGAGACATTAGATTTTGGTATATATCTAATTTTTTAATTATAACTTGGCTATAACTTGACCTAGGGTTCGATACGTTTGTAAACAACAGTGGACAGATTGCTTGAATACTTCCCCCATCGCTTAGTATAGTCCCTAATGGCACTTGTCATCTCTTTGCTTGACATAGCCTTCTTCACCATCTCTTCGCTATCAAACTCATAAACTGCTATGTATCTGGTAAGCCCCTGAGTAGCGCCAGTCGCAGTGTATCTAGTCGCAGCTAAAACACCGGGCGCCGAAAGTACCTCAGGCACATGAATGCTATTATACCATTCGTTGAACTCATTTTCTTTTTCTTCATCGTTGAAGTCCATTGCCACAATCCAAATCACAGGTCTGTCACCCATTATCACACCTCTCACTTTTATGTGCTTTACTTGGTTATATATTGTTATATATCCTTAGGGCTAAACAAGTCTTGCCACCAACTCGCCCTTCCTCGCCCCAAGGTTAAATGCCACGGGTTGACATTTGGCCCTTAAAATGTAGATGAGTCGACCTTTGAGCTTATCCTGAAATTCCGAGATCGTCTCAAAATTCCCCATACCTTTGGCCAGAATCAGGTAATCCGGATCCCAGAAAAGTTTAAGAAAATCTTCTGGACACTCTTCAAGGCTGATCCCGATGTACGAACCACTCGGGACTATCTTATGCTCATATCCGGCCTCTTTCAGATCCTTTACAGTGGCATCGTTGATGATCGGACCGGTTTTTGGAGCAACC
>JAXHTJ010000264.1:0-1670 GCA_034190245.1 Halobacteriota archaeon
TAAAGCGGGTGACGGGCATATCGGAGCAAGAATTGTTATCACACCTGTCAGTCTTGAAGGACACAGAGCTTTTATACGAAAGAGGGATATATCCGCAGTCGAGCTACATCTTCAAGCATGCCCTTACCCGTGAAGTGGTCTATGATTCGATTTTGACCGCAAAGAAAAAGAAGCTTCATGTAAAGATAGGCGATGCTATTGAGGAGATCCACAAAGACGACCTGCATGATCATTATGAGGCATTAGCCGGACACTATATCACGGGTGAGAGCTGGGAGAAGGGGGCTGAGTATTCCAAGCTGGCGGAAAGGAAGGCCGAAAAGGCTGCGTTATTGCTTGAGGCGGTTGCCCATAGCCAGAAGAGGGTTGCCTGTCTGGAGAAACTGCCGCGGACAGAGGATGTGGAGAAGAAGATAATCGGTGCCAGGACTACTCTTGGGCTTTATTGCATGCAGATGAATTACCATGTCGATGCAAAGGAGGCCATTGATCCCATAGTTGATTTGGCTCTGGAGAGAGACTACAAGAGAAGAGTCTCCCAAATATACACTATATTGGGGTGCTATGACTGGGCTGTTGAGGAGGATTCCCCCAAGGCCTTCAAATACCTGGAAGAGGCGCTGAGGATCGCGGAGGAGTTGGATGATATCCTCTCTCTGTTTATGGCAAATTGGTGGCTAGGAGGTGCTCTATTTGTTGCCAGTGAATTTGAAAAGGCCCTTTATCATTTTGAAAAGGCTTTGGAGATTAACGTGGCGGCAAACAGCCTTTGGGGTATAGCGATAGTGAAAAGCCAAATAGCTCTGCAAATTCATTGTTTTCAGGGGAATATTGACCTGGCATATCAGATGAGCAATGAGGCGTTAAGGATAGCAGAAGCGAGCGGTGATACACAGTCAAAGGCATACGCCTATACTGCCCTTGGTCTATCTTGCTATTACAAAAGGTCGTTTGATGAAGCAGAGGGACATCTCTTGAAGGCAGCTGATCTCCTTGAAAGGATCAATGACTTTGCGTTTAGCGGTATGGCACATTTTCTCTTGGGCGAGACCTACTTTGGTAGAGGAGAATACAGAAGATCTCAGGAACATCATGAAAGAGCAATCTCTGTTAACGAGCGTGGTAGAATTTCGCCCTCTACTACTAATCTATACAAAATAGCTCTGGCAAGGGCAAAGGTGATGAGCGGGGCAAAGGACATAAATCTGAATGAGATTTTTGGATATTATGAGAATAATAACTATAAGATACAAGAAGGGCAGATGCTGAGACACATTGGAGAGATACTACTCAATATTGGCGATGAGCATATGAATGAAGCGGAGGACCGGATCAAGAGGGCCATCGAAGCAAACAAGAGTAATGGCACGATGTGGGAGCTAGGAATGGCTCACGCCTCTTATGCGGAACTACTCAGGCGAAAAGGTGACCTTTCTTCAGCTAAAGAGCATCTCAACACCGCCATCGGAATTTTCAAGGAATGCGGCGCAGATGGGTGGGTGAAGATGTATGAGGAGGAGCTGGCAGGGATGTAGGAGTTGGGAGATATTATGAAATGCGTAAAATGTGACTTTGATAATCCAGATACGCAGAAATTCTGCGGTGAATGCGGGGCAATCCTAGAAAAGGTCTGTCCCAAGTGCGGTATTGGTAATCCTCCTAAATATAAA
>JAXHTJ010000265.1:0-1666 GCA_034190245.1 Halobacteriota archaeon
TATGTATCGGATGGCGGAAATCGAAACGAACAGCAGCTGCCGAGCACTTTGATGTTACAGGAGAAATTCTTTGAACAAAGAAAGTAAAGTACATTCACTAACAGGGCGAATAGATGAAAGCTGGATGCAAAAGGCTTTCAAGGCTGTAAGGAAAAATCGAGGCGCCGCAGGCATCGATAAGATTTCAATCTCGATGTTCGAGCAAAACCTCGATCAAAACCTCCTGAAGCTGATGAAAGACCTTAGTATTCGTAAATAAATAACTCATCAAACTTGTTCTTGTCGAGGCTTAATTATGTAATTCCAATCTTCACCATGAAAATCGGATCGATCTATATTTAATTTAATCATTTGTTGTTTGGATACTTTTATTCCAGTTGGGTATTGACCGTTGTCAAGTTCAGCCTTTATCTTCAAACCAGTTTTGGTCGTTGTGTTCGCTATCAGATTAACGATTACTTCATGACTAATCAAAGGTCTGCCACGCCAATTTTGACTTATATGACTGAACATTCTATGCTCGATCTTATTCCATTTACTTGTACCTGGTGGAAAATGGCTTACAACAAAATTCAAACCGCTTTCATCAGCGAATCGTTGAAGCTCAACTTTCCACAACTTCCGACGATAGCCGTTGCTTCCTCCTGAATCGGCAGTAATCAATATCTCCTCAGCTTTAGGATATCTCTTGCAGCCCATATTCTTCCACCAACGCCGTAAAGTCTCAACTGCAAATTGAGAGGTCTCATTGTCAGTTCCAATACTTACCCAACCATCGTTATTCGTTAAGTCATAGATGCCATAAGGAATTGCCTTACCTGATACCTTGTCCGGAAAATCATGTCCATTAACCTTTTCTGGTTCTCCTTTTGGCTGATATTCACGTCCCTTGTTAACAAAATTACCCACAATCTCCCTTTTTTTTGAGTCAACTGAGACAACTGGTTGTTCTCTCTTTTGAAATTCTTTAACCTGTTCATTGATAAATTCAAACTGTGCATTTCGATCAGGATGTGACATCCCTTCAAGTGTCTTACTCGGCGCTTGCAAGCTATAGCCCATTTCCTTTAATAATTGTGACACTTTCATGTGACTGACAGAATGGCCCTGTTTTGTTAATTCCATTGCAAGTTTACGTGTGCTTTTACATGTCCATCTCAATGAAGATTCCGGATCACCTCTTGTTATCGGATCAACTAATGCATCAAGGGCAACTAACAATTCAGGATTTATATCGGTGATATTTTTTCGCCCACCGCCATTATGTCGAACTCGTTCTCCATGAAATCCAGGCAAAGCATCTTCTAGTTCCCGTATTCCAGCTCGTATCGTACTTATTGTTATGCCTGTTGCCCGAGACACTGTTGAGATTCCGCCATATCCGAGTACTTTAACTTCTGACGCAGCCCAAAGTCTGCACATCCGTTCGTTCAGTTCTGGTTTTAATAACTCATATTTTTGTTTAATAGTTTCTTCAATGTATGTTGATATCATATTCATAATATCGACAACTTACAAAGTTTGATGAGTTATTTATTTACGAATACTTACATGTTTCCTCTTCAATCCATTCTTGCCATCTTCATTTTTATAACGCGCTACCCATCTATGAATTGTTGAACGATGAATTTGGTAGGCTTTAGCCACACTTACTGCAGACATTCCA
>JAXHTJ010000266.1:0-1664 GCA_034190245.1 Halobacteriota archaeon
TGGTTCTGGATATGTTTATAAAAGAGGCGAAAATGAAGGATAAGAGATACGAAAGAGCACTCCACTATGAATATTTCACTGTCGGTTACAATATACTCGAAGCTATCGCATCCATAATCGCCGGTGGGATGGCAAATAGTATCGCACTCATCGGATTTGGGCTGGATAGCGTAGTCGAATCGCTATCAGGACTTGTACTGATCTGGCGGCTTAGAAGGCAGGACACAATATCTGAAGAGGAGGAGGAAGAGATCGAGGAGAGGGCATCAAGATTTGTCGGAATCACATTCTTTGTACTGGGCGCCTATGTCCTGATAGAATCGATTAGAAAGATCGTACTTAGAGATATTGCAGATCCTTCTGTTATTGGAATAGCAATTGCCGTACTCTCCCTTGTAATAATGCCAGTTATTGCCTATGCAAAGTACAATCTGGGTAGAGAGCTCGGTCTAAAGTCTCTTATTGCCGATTCAAAGGAGACGCTCGTCTGCTCTATTCTCTCTTTGGCACTTCTAATCGGTCTACTATCTAGGTATCTCTTCGATTTCTGGCTTGCCGATCCGATAGTGGGTCTTATCGTGGTTATATTTCTCTTCAAAGAAGGTTATGAGTTGGTCTTTGAAGAGGAGGAGGATGATTGAATACAGTGGGTATGGTAGATAAGAGGCTGGTAGTATGGACTTGATTACGATCTTTTTAATAGCACTTTCACTTTCTATGGATGCTTTCGCCGTATCTATAACAAGCGGATTATCGATAAGCGAATTGAGACCAAAAGATGCTGTAAAAATTGCTACCTTCTTCGGATCGTTTCAGGCACTTATGCCTGTTTTGGGGTGGGCAGGTGCTTTTTTTGCAACTGAGTTGATCTCTTTTGCCGGAAATCTCATAGCCTTTTCCCTTTTGAGCTTTATCGGTTGCAGGATGATCTACGAATCATTTAAAATAGATGAAGAAAAGAGGGTGAATGATCCTCTGAATCTGTATCTCTTGTTTATATTATCCATTGCTACAAGTATCGATGCCTTTGCAATTGGAGTGAGTTTTGCATTCCTCCAGATAGAGATTTTCGCCCCGATAATATTAATCGGCGCCGTGACATTTATTCTATCCTTTTTTGGAGTCTACCTTGGTAACAGAGGAGGAGAGACCCACAGGGGAAGAATGGAGATGCTAGGAGGGCTGATTCTGATTGGTATCGGGATAAGAATACTGATTGAAGATTTAATTTGGAGTTTTTGAGGGATTACGGGGGCTTGTCCTTATGGGGAAATCTTAATCAAGTAACTGATATTATATCTGAAGGAAGGTTAAATCAATCCTGAAATGATAGATAAGATGGCGAGAAACAACAATAAAGCTCAAAAAGAAATTACAGAAAGGAGAGGATGGTTTTTATTTTATTGAGAATTAAGATAGGAGATTTAGGTGAGATAAAATGAAATTCAACCCTGATAAGCCCTATAATGAACTTCCGGATATATTGCCCGACGAAAGATATTGGCGTCTGTTAAGTATTTACGAACAGGCCAATAGGGCAAATAGGGCAATGGCAGAACTGAAAGGCAGACTTTCAGCGATTCCTAACCCGGATATATTCATCAATGCTTTGAGTTTACAGGAGGCAAAAGACAGTTCATCCATTGAAAATGTTTTCACAACCA
>JAXHTJ010000027.1:0-21370 GCA_034190245.1 Halobacteriota archaeon
ATAAATTCACGTCTATCTCTTTGGCTTTTACCTGATCAAGAGAACTATTATCAACAATCGCACCTGCAACATCGGCCATAAAATCCGAACCGTCCGTACCTACACTTGCCGCGATCCAACTGCCAGAATAATTTTCCATCGCAAGCATTGATGCGACCGCATAATGTTGATTCCTCCCCCCTTTTCCGGGACTATCTGGCAGTTTTGGTGTTGTTTCACCCCCGATTAGGATTACGTCATGACCTTGATATTCACCATTCAGTATCTCGTCTGCCCTCAACCGGGCCGCAGCAGCAGGATCTCCCTTCTGCTCAGAGGTGACTATATAAGGGGAAAAACCCATATCCTCTGCTTTTGAAGCCATCGCTTCCAGGGCCAGCATGTTGTCTCCGATTATGTAGTTGTAACAGTTTTTTAGAGTTTTGGGCGTCTCCTCCACCTCACCTTCACAGCCTCTCTTCAAGTGGGTTTTAACGCTCCTTGGCGCACTCTTCTCCAGGCCATACCTCTCAAGCACACTGTAAGCATCAGAAAAGGTCGAAGAATCGGGATAAGCAGGACCTGAGGCAATAATATCCAGGTTATTTCCGATCACATCAGATATTATCAGGGAAAGAACCTTTGCCGGTGAGAAGAACTGACCCAAACGCCCTCCTTTCAGCTTCGAGAGGTGTTTTCTTACCGCATTTATCTCGTGTATCTCGGCTCCGGAACCGAGCAACAGTTTTGTTATCTTCTGCTTATCTTCAAGGCTTACACCATCCACCGGAGATGGCATCAGAGCAGAGCCACCACCAGAGATCAGACAGATCACAAAATCACCATCGGTTATAGAATATTTCTCCTTGAGAGAGAGCATCTCTCTTGCACCACTAATCCCCCTCTCATCCGGAATTGGATGACCTGCTTCTATCAGCTTTATCCTTTCTGTCCTGTAATCAACGCTCTTGCAGTTTACAACCCCGGCAGTTATCTCTTCAGGATCTATGATGGTCTCGAGTGTCTCCGCCATAAGACCGGATGCCTTCCCTGCTCCGATGACAAACATCCTGCCTTTGGAAACGTCGTAAGAATCATCTTCAATGGTTAAAACTCCGCAATCTGAATCGTACTTTACCGAAGACCTCATGACGTTCGGAGGAAGAACCCGATCTATACCGGCTTCTATGATATCTAAAGCCTGCCCCCTTAACTCTGTCGTGGCAATTTCATCTCTGTTCTTTATGATCATGATACCCCTATTAAGAATCTACTCAAGATTTAAAGGTTTTTGGCCCGGGAGGCAAAATAAAACAGAATCGCCATTTATATCAGTCACGGGGGGTCTCTTCCCAAGGGGGCAGACTAGTGCACAGATCGTGCAATATCTGTAGACCCGTTCTGCGCCGACGGGAGTGTACTCTCCTTTTTCCTTACGATGCGTTCTGCATGCTAGTCCGTTGAAACCTTGCGTAAAGGCCCTTGCCGGGCAACTGTCGATACACCTCTTGCAATCACCACAGACATCTTGAGGAGTTTCTGCTGAGAATGGACTCTTTTTGGCTGGTGATGTAGTCGCCAGTACCCGTAAATAAACCTAGGGACCCCACTTCGGGTGAATAAGAAAGGCGCTCTTTCCTATTTGACCGATGCCAGAATATTGAGCAACGTATCTGAACTGAAGTCCGCTTTCATGAGGGTAGGGGACTATCATGGTCTCAAAACCTTCTTCTTTTAGCGCTTCTTCTATCCTTCGGCAAAGATCAAATGCATGATCATCTGCATCACAGCGTTCATGCCCTTCAGATCCTTCAGATGACTGGTACCACCTCCATTCTTCCATCGTGACGATATGATGAGCAACAAGAAGGGCAGATACGGCATCTGGCATAAAAGAATGGAAGAAATCTTTTTCCCTGTCCAAGAGAGAGTCGATAGGAATACTTCCGAATTGGCAGCAGGGATACTGATCATTCAACCTTCTGAGTATTTCTGGCAAAATTGATTTTTTCATGGTCTTAAACCTGGGTGGGGGTTTTTGGGAAGTGGTGAATATTGCGTTCTGGACGTATCTGAAGTCGTCGAAGAAGATTTGGGTGAGGGCAAAAGCCCGAACCAGATATACTCTGTTAAGTGAGTGCGTTAGCACCGAGCAATCCGAAGGATTGCGAAGAGTCGTGGACGAAGGACGGCGTTGTAGTCTCAAAACGGCATCAAAAAGTTTCTTTATCCTGTTGTCAGTATTTCTCGGCATATTTTAGAGACTTTTGAGTAATATCGAAGCGTTTGAGCAAATTCTTCGCCCTCATCTGAAAAGCATCTAATTAGCTCTTTTCTTAATTCTTTCCATGAAACTAAAGTGAACTCTGCTAAATCCTTTAAATGTAGTCGATGTGGATGCCATTTATAATCTATTGGTGTCCAAACTTTTTCAAGTGCTTTTTGAAATAAATTAGACGATGCTAATTTTGATACTAATGCGGCATCAGACATTGGCTCACCTCCTCCTGTTAATACTGCTTGGGCGGCTGTACTTGCTAATTCTGAATAATGTGCTATATTTTGGTTAACTATATGCTCCTTCCTAATTTCTTTACTTTCAATGAATTTATTTATCGTCATTATAAGCTCTTTTTCGTATTTTATCCTCTCCTTAATTTTGCCTTCCTTTATTGCAGTATCAAATTTTGTTAACCATTCTCGAAGAGGTTTATACTCTTTACGTAAATCCAGCATTCTATCATAAAATTGCCTTTGTCCTTTTCCGTCTTCAATGTCACGAAGTATTAAGGGAAGACTTAATGGAAAGGTAATTGTTTGTATAGGCGTACTTAGCGATCTTATAACCCTATTTTCCGCCTTTTCTATTTCATTAAGCAAAATATAATATGCATCAGTCTCAATTTCTCCCTTACTCTTTAAAGCTTCTAAAAGTAGAGAATATCCTCGTCTAGAAGTCTCGCCCATAAAGCTTGCATAGATTAAATTTACTGGACCTAAGTATCCTTCAGCAACAACTGGCGATTTTGAGACAATTGATTGACACATTGAGCTCCCGCTGAAGCTCCTTTGATAACTTTTTGATTTAACATTTTCAAATAATCTTTTAATATTCATGCTTTCAAGCCAGTCCGCAATATCTTCAGCGCCACCAAGCCAAGGATTTTCAAATCTTTTAGGGACGCTTACACCTAATTCTTTGAGTTGCGCCTCAAATGTTCCTGGATTGGCGAGATAGGTTATTGCTATATATCTAGGATCATGCTTGAAATTATTAGAAAAATCTTGTTCAAGTCTCATACATTCAATAGGATCAAACAATCTATCTGGAGGGATACGTAGTATTTTTTCGCTTACAAGATCATCTGATTCCGAAACCAGAGTTTCATGTTCGAGATCGTACCAATAGATTCTAGGCAAAACTATCTTCTCATAGCACAAAAGCATATCAGGGATGAATGGCTGTGTATTGAGAAAACCCCAAGCATGGATTGTCCTCTTTGGGAAAATTAAACCATCGTTTTTTAAATGTGTTAGAGCCTCCAATATATGTACATCTGCCGTATATTCAAGAGTTATTTCACCGGGCTTTAATTCATCCTCCATTTATAACCCTCATCTACTAAAATTACATCACCCTTTATAAAATCACCCTTTATAAAAAATATGACACATAGTCCGAAGTCCACGATTTCACATAACGATTCCGGTGTATGCGAAGTGCGAGGCGAAGGGAGCAATTTTGGCGGAGGGGGTGCACCCCTGGAGCCGTATACCCGCCTGTTATGTGCCCCGAACGGAGCGATAGCGGAGTGAGAGTGCAACGGGGCGAGGGAGCGACAGCGACCGAAGAGTCAGGAACAAGTTTCCGATTTATATTTTTACTCGATTTCATTAGGGTCACCCACAACTTCCATTGTATTGCACTCAACACAAACTAAAGCAACCGTATTTGTATAAATATACGCTGCAATCTTTTCTGATTTACATTTTTTATATCTGAATTGGAAAAGAGGTGCACAGTCCTTTATTTCGCCCACATCAAATCCCTTCGCCTTTATTATTTCTTTTATCCTCTCAGCAGTCTGAAATAACAACATTCGGAAAGAATCGTATTCCTCAGTTTCCGATAATTCTTTTATATTTTTATCAACCTTAGATCTCTCTTTTCTCTTTCTTCTGTGACCCATATTAATCATCCCTTTTAATTAATGATGGGGGCGAAAGACATGTTCCTGATTGCACATAACGGAAGAGTGTATCTAAAGTTCCCCGAAGGGGAATTTGGGCGAAGAGTAGCGAAGCCGTATAGCCCGTGTTATATGAAGTCGCACGTTTATCTTTTTCATAAATTTTTACCCGTTTCAAATGCAACTTTTAAATGCCTGTTCCAATTTGATTGTCTTAATTCAGGATTGAATTTAGTTGTACCATCAAGTATTATCATCTCCTTATTTTCTGCTCTATCGAAGATTCTATCGCCTAACATGACCGTATTCATACTATCATAATGCCCATATTTTTTTAAGTGTTCCAGAGTGTGACCAGCAACACATAACACTATTGCCTTTTTTAGCTTCTTCATCTTTCGATTGCCATATGCAAATCCATATGTCCATACTCGATCGAACCATCCAACTAATTTTGCTGGTGCTTCTGTCCAAAAAACAGGATAAATAAAGACGATTACATCACTTCTGTTTATCTTCTCTTGTTCATTAATTACATCTTCATTCAATGGCATTTTCTCACTATAATTGGCTTCTCGCAAATATTCTGATTCACTCATATCTGTTCTGAAATTCATTTTATAAAGGTCCGATGTCTCATACGAATGATCACCTGTTTTTAATCCTCTTATAAATTCATCTCTGACATGCCTTGTAAATGAATTTTCACTTGGATGCGCATAGATTATTAAAACATGCATTGATATTTACCTCCTTTTTGTGAATTATTTTTTAGACGTGCGATTTCATATAACTCGTTTATATCCGCAATACTTCATGTACTATTCTGATTTAGAGATATATGCAAATCCCATATATTCTTCCATTTCGGCGAGGTATCTGAAGTACTTCATATATATCCCTATTATAGGATAAAAAAACCTCCCCCTCTTAAACAACCCCACCTCTACAATCATGCATCGCCCAACAACCCCCTAATCTCTCACTCTCCCCTCAACTCCACGAGATACCCCGGCACCAAAATCCTTCTTCCCACCTTCTGAATGGTTCTGGGCATCTTTTCAAGAAACTCTTCAAGTGAGGTACCCCTCAAGAGATATGAAACGTGGTTGGCGTATAGGTATGTTGCGTCTTCATTTACCTCTTTTAGTGCCAGTGTATAGGAGAAGTAACCAACAAAAGGTATAGTGGAGACCACTAGGACCTTGAAAGAATGAAATTTCTTCTTCTCATTGTTCATTCTAACCTCGTAATAAAGCCTATTTCCGATAACCCAGATATCCCTTGATATGGTGCCAAGGGGAAGCGGTATCAGATCAAAAGCAAAGATCAAACCTATGCTGATATGAGCGCCGAGGTTGAAGAGAACATACTCTGATCTTTCGATGATGTCAGGCAGAGATTCTTTCAAGGCCATCCCTCTTTCAGGTGGCAAGTAGCCTTCCTGTACCAGCTTTTCGATGGTAAGTTCCATCTTTTTAGGACTTGATAGCTCTTCTCTGAATTTGTCCGATCTCCTCATCCATTACTAAACGGTCTTTATCCGTAATATAAAAAACCTTTTCACGACATCACATCACAAAGTTTATGGGCCTAAAATCAGACAAAAATAGTGTGGCAGGCGAAGAAAAAGAGATAAAAAATGCGTCTACTGTTGCATTGTCAAGAGAGACAGAGAATAATCTCGAGATCTTCATGACCAAGAGAAAGAAAGATTTACCCTTTTTAGGGGGATTTCATGTCTTTCCAGGCGGAGAGATGGACGAGGAGGACCATCACCCGGAATCATTGAAGAGATGCATCGGATTAACACCAGGCGAGGCCAAGGGTATTCTGAAAGACTCGGATCCACATAAGAGCCTGGGCCATTTCGTTGCCGCTATAAGGGAGCTGTATGAGGAGACAGGAATATTACTGGCGTACGATGCTTCTTCTAAAGACTATCCCGACTTGGGAGGGGACGAAACAAAGGAAAGGTTCGAGAACAATCGTAATATGATAAATGAAGGTAAAATGACGATGAAAGAGATGATGGAAGAAGAGAACCTCTGTTATGCCGTCGATGAGCTGGTTTACTTCTATCACCGGGTGGCACCTAAGTTTGCACCGGTACGATTCAATGCAAGGTTCTTTATAGTGAAGATCCCTGACGGCCAGACTCCCACTCCTCATGAGAATGAGATAGAAGGATGCGAATGGCTGACTCCTCAGGAGATTTTGGCAAAATCAAGGAAGAGGGAGATACTTCTGGCCCCTCCAACCATGCTGAGCTTGCGGATACTTGCTAAATTCAATACTTTTGAAGATCTGATGGAGGAATTCAAGGGAGTGTAGGGGAGATTGGTCCCCAAACCTCTCAAAGATCAATAATCAATATGCTGTAACGCCACCATCGATTACGATCGTCTCACCGGTCACATAGTTACTGGCATCCGATGCAAGATAGACAGCCAGAGGGCCTACCTCTTCCGGATCACCCAACCTGCGCAGAGGGATCTTCTTGAGCATCTCTTGAAGATATTTTTTATCCATCGTCATCGGCCTGGTCATATTGGTGAGGAAGTATCCGGGTGCTATGGCATTCACATTTATATTGAACCTGTTCCATTCAAGAGCAAGCGCCTTTGTGAAAAGTATGACCCCCGCCTTGGAAGAGTGATAGTGAGTCTGCCTGGGAGCCCCAACAATTCCAGCAGCAGAAGAAACATTTATGATCTTACCGCTCTTTTGCTGTATCAGATGCTTTCCCACCGTCCTTGTGCATAAGTAGACGCTTGTCAGGTTGGTGTCGAGAACATTTCGCCAGGTCTTCTCATCCAGTTCCGCAAGCCAGCTGTACCCGATAACACCTGCATTGTTGACCAGTATATCCAAACGTCCAAGCTCTGATACCGTCTCTTCCACCATATTATCGATCTGAGCTCCGTCTCTAACATCGGTAGGCACTGCCAGAGCCTTGCGGCCCAGCCCTTCTATCTCGCCTTTAACTGCATCGATCTGTTTTTTGGTACGAGCTGAAACGGTGACATCTGCGCCAGCTTCAGCAAGAGCAACAGCTATTGCCCTACCAAGTCCTCTGCCACCCCCGGTCACTATGGCAACTTTACCATCAAGTCTGAATTTATCAAGGACTGAGATCTTTTACACCCCATTCTCAATGGATGTAGATATCCCTCATAAAACCTATTATAGCCTAATCCTCTTGATCGCTTACAGAGTCTGCATCTATAACACGACGAAATGATTCGGGAACCTCCATTTTAGCCCTTCCGGCCGTGCAGTGGTCGATACTCCGGATCACAGCGTGGAACCTGTGATACGGGATTGTGACCATCAGGTCTTCTGGTTTATAGCCACGGATGTGACGGCTTGTGTAATCCATGAGGGTGACGTTCAACTCACCACTGACTATGGGGTAGGCTACCGCCTGGTGGCAGGTTGACCCCGACATCTCGATTCTTGGAGGCATTCCCGTGCTATAACTATCGAGTGTAACAAGCCGACATGCCTGCTCAGCATTGCATATAAATAGCACTATGTCTGGACGTAATTCTGCTTTTTCCATCGGCGACAGAATTATATGCTCTGCCAGACCAAGAGGTGGTGATGCTGTTAAGGCTTGTGCCCGATAAAATGCCGCAACCGAACAGTAGAGCTTCTCTCCATTCACAAGAAAATTCTTGAGGGCCTTATCCCCCTCTCCCTTCGGACGTTCACCGAGACCCAGGTGCCAGGTTCCGCCAGGACAGGCAGATGACTTAACTGTAAGATCGATTATTTTACCATCCCTTGCCTCAAGAAATGCGTCGCATACCCTGTATTTTCCGTCTGCTGATGTCGACGATGTCGATGGTGGCTTCATCGAATAAGTGATAGCTACAGGACTTCCTTTCAGCTTCAGGAGCTCTTTTATCTGGTCTGAATATTCCTCCCATTCCATGATTTTACCTTATTCATTATAACTCTATAAACTCCCGGCATTATTGTAGAAAAATTTATCGCCAAACTCTCCAAAAGTCCCTCTGGGCGTTTTCATCCGTATTCTCGCTGAGTGTTGTTATTCTCACGATATCAACACCTTGTTTTAATTTTCACATTGATAATTCCAAGATCGTCCATCTCCAACAGAAGATACGGACACTCTCCCCTCTGCATATGCTCCTCGGTCATGCTTCTGAATTTAACCACATCAGATTCTTCTAAAAATATTCGCAGAAGCTCGATCTTCTCCTCCATCTCTGAGTCTTCTTCCTTTGATCTCAAATACTCATCTACAAGCGACCAGTACATCTTCTTTGCTGTCGTTTCCACGCATCTTTCCTCTGTTGGTTCGATTATAACTGTGCAGGTCATACAAATCCAGAACATTCGGATATATGTTTTATAATCTCGTTAACCTTTGATTCATACTCCACTATATAATCAGATGCCTCAATTGCAAGCTCCAATCTTGTTTTATCCGAAATCTTACCTCCCATAAGCTCTTTTAAGACCTCGACGTACTTTTCTGGATTTACAACGACTGCAACATCTCTGTAGCTCTTTATCCCCGACTTTATAAGTGCGACGCCACCGACATCCATCTTCTCAAGCGGATCTTCTGTGCCATCAATTGGAATCAGATTTACAGCAACAATTCTGATCTCTGAAATCATAATCTCTTCATGAATTTTTGGATGAAGCGTCTTTATCTTACCGTCCAGCATCTCCTGAAAACCAGTGATCTCTGATACCCTTGTAACAGAAATGCCCGAATCTAAAATCACCTTTGCCGTTCCATATGTTGCCATTATCTCGAATTCAAGATCACTGAGGCCCTCTGCAAATTCTACAATCTTCTTTTTATCAGATACACTTAACAGAGCTTTCATTGTATACCTTAACATAAAATTTTACTTTCAGTAGCCTAATCTTTTAACGTTAATCGATCACCACTATGGCCTTGTTCGGACATACTTCCACACACTTCAAGCAAGAATCGCATCTATCGTAATCAATCACTACTTTATTGCTCATCTTGTTAATGGCATTGTTAGGACATATGTTATCACAGGTACCACATCCTTTGCAACTGAGAACCGCAACCCTTGGCGCAGACATTGTTGTACTAGATTGCGCAAGTATCAATGATTATCAAGCTTTCGATTGTGCCACTTCCCGAACCTTATCTGCTATTTTCTCGAAGGATTCGGAAGCATCCGAACGGTCAAGGATAAAGGGCTTTCCAGAGTCTGCATCCTCAACAATCTTCGGATCGATCGGTACAGCACCCAGGAAGGGCACACCCATATCTTCTGCAGCCCTCTTTCCACCACCGACTTTGAAGAGATCGATCTTCTCGCCGCATTTCGGGCAGACAAAACCGCTCATATTCTCTACAATACCTATTATCGGCGTCTTAAGCTGTCTTGCAAAGTTAACAGTCTTTCTTGAGTCGAGAAGAGCGACATCCTGTGGCGTTGTCACAATTATCGAACCATCTATGTCGGGAATCAGTTGAGCAACGCTGAGGGGCTCATCACCGGTTCCGGGCGGTAAATCAATGATCATATAATCCAGTTCACCCCACTCCACATCTGCGAGAAACTGCCTTATTGCCGTCATCTTCATCGGACCTCTCCAGATCACAGGAGCATCGGTGTCTGGCAATAGGAAAGCCATTGAGATAACTTTTAGCCTTGGAGGGACCATCACAGGTAATATCTTACCATCGGAAACACTTGGAAGCATCTTATCTATCCCTAACATCTTGGGAACATTTGGCCCGTGTATATCGGCGTCCATAAGACCCACCGTGAGTCCCTTTGCGGCAAGGGCAAGGGCAAGATTTACAGCAACTGTGGTCTTTCCGACTCCACCTTTTCCGCTCATCACCATTATCTTATTTTTTATCTTTGACAGTCTATCCAAAACCGCCTTATCCTGCATCAGCGTCTCCTTTTTAGGATCTGTGCAGGTTTCAGCAGTGCTACAACTTTCACATTTTTCATCACATTCTTCCATTTTATACACCTCAATGATCGTGGTTACAATTGCAAGTGTTATTCATATCCACGGGGTACAAAAAACCTTCTAAATAGTCATATATTGCATCTTTAACCATCCCAAAAGCCCCACATAAAACATCTATACCCTGACTTTTTAATATCTCCAGGGGACGTGGTCCAATATTTATCAGTAGAACAAGATCCACTCCCTCACTTCTCAAGATATCAACGGGGCCTGCACAGCTATGTGGACCGTCCAACTTGTTCTCTATAACCTTTGTACCCGATATCTTTGCATCGTTTAAAGTTACGATGGTGAAATGAGAAGAGCTACCAAAATGTGCAGAGATATCAGAGTCAAGTCCGTTTCCATCAAAAGAGGGTATCGCAACCTTCATACCTGAACACCTCGCTTTTCTCTTCCTTTATGCCCACGGCCTTTACCGGGACCACGGTCTTCTGGTGATCTGTTTATATTCACACTTTCACAAACCGGGCATTTTTCTGGCCTTCCAGTACCGTATGGTTCTCCCCATTCATTTTCGCAATCGAAACATCTGAAAATTCGCTCTCCAGCCATCACCATTTTATAATTTCCTCCATCAACCCTAATCGCTTTACCAAGTACCAACGCCTCAGCAACCTTTCTTCTGGCAGAGGTCAGTAACCTGTGGAATGTTGGTTGTGAGATATCCATAACCTTTGAGGCTTCATCCTGGGTCATGCCTTCAAGATCTTTCAGACGGATAGACTCGAACTCTTCAAGTGTCAATATGACCTCCCCGAGTTTTGTGAGGGGGATGCCCGCAGGTTTGAAGTACATAATCTCCGGTTCAAAATGTATCCTTCGGCATTTTGTTGGTCTTGGCATACCCTATTTGAATATATATTCATAAATATCCTTAAAGGTTTTGATCCCGATGGATAATAAAAAAACAAGAGAGGGGGATTGGCCCCCCTAAATTTTTACTTTTATTGTTTACTCATCTCTGCGTCTTCTTAGCACAAGATATGCTACAGCAAGCAGTCCAGTCACCGCGAAGATAGCCTCGAATCCAGGCTCATCAGGTGTTGGTTCTGTTGATGCTGTTGGTTCACCGTTTATTGGTGGTGTTGTTGGAGTTACTTCTCCTGTCACTGTCAGTGTTGCGGATGCACCATCGGCCGTTACTGTGAATGTCCCAGGCATCGTTGCCTCGTATTCTGCTTCAAACGTCTCAGTTGCACCTGCTGCAACCGTCAGTTCGGCAGATTTCCATTCAGCGCCATCAATCTCGATTGAGACTGATACAGTTCCCTCGGCATTACCATCATTTGTGGCAGATGCCGTCACTGTCACCATCTCTCCAACATTAACGCTTGATGGATCCACATCAATATCGATATTGATGTTTGGAATGCCTATTACAACATTGAAGTCTGCCTGTGCCGAAGTTATTGCATCAATATCCTCAACTGTAACCAGATATGAACCTAATGCCCAATCTGTTGTGTCAAAAGTTGCTGATATTGCTCCATCAGCAGCCTCTGTAGTCTCGATTTCATCGACTCCCGGTCCGACAACATTCACATTGAAGTATGTTCCATCGGCTCTATTCACAGTACCACTGATTACAAGCTCATCTCCTTGGGTAACATCTGGAATTGGGTCAAGAGCCAAGGATGGATACGCTACACTGATATCTGTTCCGTCAGTTATCTCATCATCAGTGGCAAGCATAGTGCTCAGCACATAATAATGATCGAATCCTTTAGCTGCCATCTTTGTCATTGCTCCACCAACACCTCCAATTAATGTGGATGTGTCCATATCAAAAGCTCCATCAGCCATTGAGTGCAGAACATAAAGCCTGTAATTTCCCGGTGTGTACG
Source organism: Halobacteriota archaeon (assembly GCA_034190245.1). Taxonomy (GTDB): domain Archaea; phylum Halobacteriota; class Syntropharchaeia; order DAOWMC01; family DAOWMC01; genus JAXHTJ01. Next base: position 12,029 of record JAXHTJ010000027.1, read on the forward strand.
CGGTAGGATCACCTGTTTCTCCTCCAGGAGTGTACCACTTATCCCAATCTCCTGCTTCCAGCTCCTCTTCAAATGTATCATCCGTAACTGTCAGGTTCTTAACTGCTGCAATGTCTTTACCGACAATAAACGCTCGAACCTCATCAGGTTCGCCGCTTGTCGTACCCTCAATGAATATCTTGTCTTTAGTTGATATTACAGGATTAACAACATTAACAGATATCGTCTCGGACTTTAGGACTAAAGATGCGACATCCTTTACGGAACTGTCAGAGACCCAGTATGCCGATATCTTGTATGAACCGGCCCTCATACTGGTGGCTCCATCACCGTTCACATCACCTGTGTGTAACTCAAGCTCAAACTCGCCATCATCAACGTCCACATCCTTACCTGTTACAGTCGTAGAGCCTACGGTAACCGTGTCTCCGTCATTTAACAGATATGAACCATATCGATCCTCAACCGATATTAGTATCCGATCAACACCATCTGGAACATCCGTCGTACCCTTGATGTCAATCTTTTGACCGACGTCTGCTGAACTTGGAACGTCCAGGGTTATACCCCCTTCTGCAACCTTGATCGTTATTTCCTCGTTGCTCACAGTAGAATCGGTAGTATCATTTATATACAGTTTGTATGTCCCTTTTGCAGTGAACATCAGGACAGCTTCGTATGTAGAATCGGAGCCAAGATTTTTTGCAGGTGTCATAGACCAGTCAGTTGGAATGTCTTCATTACTAGCGCCAGTCTGCTCGAAATAACCGGTCACAATTTGTGCATTAGCTTTGTTACTTTTCAGTATAATGTTATCGTTTGCAGGACCTGTCACTGTCAAAGTAGTCTGTTCATTCTCAGTTACCGTATCCTTACTCACGCTAACCATCAACTTGGCTGGAACTACTTTCAAAGACTTCTTGACTGATTCGGTTGATAAAGATAATCCCTGTGCTTTAGTGGATTTTGTTTCAAGCCAAATTTGATATGTGTCAATGTTCCACCCTGTCGTATTCAGATTATTCGTCTCCAAAAATGAGGCGTTTACTTCTGTCAAGTCATTGCCAGCACCATCCTGTGATATCTGATTGCCATCTCCATCTTTAACCATCAAGGTTAAGTTGTCCATGGTCTCATTCAGGTTTGTACCAATATCCAATGTGACGACAACACCCCTTGTTATGGTACTTACTTCGGATCCGGAGATCTTAAGCTTCAATGTAAGCTGGGGATCTGCAACAGATAGAAGTGTTTCAGGGGAAGAATAATTACCTTCGCCAGTTATATCTACATAGTAGGTACCTGGTTGTGGGAAAAGACTAGAATCGAAACTTGATGTGGCTGTACCGACAACCACCCCTTCAACTGCAGAAGGACTTTTCCCGATTATACTTTTGCCATCATCGTTACCAGTGAATTTCAGCGTTTGACCTTTTATCACATTGTTGGAAGAATTTGTTGCAATTAAGTTATCATCTACATCATACACAGCCCCAACCGTTGGCACCAAAGCCGTAAACATCGAAAGAACCATTATCACCGTCATTGCTATTGAAATTATCGTTTTACTTTTCATTCTTATCACCTCCTTTTACTTTAAAAAGCTTGATCACAACCTTCAAAAAGGTCGATCAACACGAAACACATTTTGCGTCTCAGTTTTTCAAACTTTCTTTAAGCTTGCAATCAAACTATCTTTTTATTTATTTGAGAGAAGAGATGTATGCTACTTATATATAAACCTTTATGTTGTAAAGGCCCGATTTAACATCCCCCCAGATATCGTGCCATCGCACAATTTCTATCTATTCGCCCTCATCCTATATAAATATTTTGCGTGGTGCACCGTGCTGAAAATCAATTAATAAAGATGAACTATGCCTCTTCCATGCCTCTTTATGGTAACAGCCACATGCTATTTTTTCATCCCTTCGATTACACCATAAAAATCAGTAATCTTCGGCTGTCCAAGATCCTCGAAGTTCGTGCTCCAGAACCCATAGTTTGAGTGATCTCCGAATATCCCGATCTCTTCCATTCCGTGATCTGATAGCACGATGAGATCCCCTTTGATCCTTGCGGCAACTTCATCAAGATCAGTGTAGATCATCTTCATCATCGTTCTGTTTCCAAAGTTAAGGTGTCCGATCACATCTGCAACGCTGAAGTACCCGAGCAGAAAGTCATGATCTTCTTTTAGGGCTTTTGTAAACTCTTCTTTTATCCTCCTGTGATGCTCAAAAGAGATGCTGTTATACTCCTTTCGTATCTTCTCCTTCTCTTCTTTTTCATCTGCGTCAAAGAACTTTTTAAGTAATGCCCGTTCCCTGTCATGCTGCTCCTTATCGTAATTAAATCCGGGAAGGTCGAGTATCTTTGGGTCATCGAACAGGGAGAAGAAAGTTTCTTCTATGCCAATTCTGGTATTCCACATCTCTTTGTCGCCTTTCGCAAGGATCTCTTCTTCTTTGTTTTTCCCGGTCATAAATGAACTCCAAAGCACCATGGTTCTAGGTTCTGAAAACTCAGAGATGTCTGTTTTGCCATAGAACTCTTGTTTCAGGTTGACACAATTAAACTCCTCAACAAGCGTGTATTCTAAAGCATCGATAGCGTATACGACTATCATTTCTGAAGCTCCGTTATTATGCCACCACCACAGATATCCTCCCTTCCAAGAACAAACCTTCCAAGTTCCTGAATATCGTTGAAGTTTTCGACAACCACCGGTTTTGATATCCTTAGAATGACATCTGCAACCTCTCTATTCCTTATCACGCTTGCATCCTCACAGATCAACTCAAGAGTGGACGAGTCTATCGTCCTGTTGATCTTCTCTATCTCGCAGGGGGCCTCCTGTGTCGAACACCTAAACGAGATGCTTTCACCTTTCTTAAGCGGTGTTTTATCCATCCAGAATAGATTGGCACGTATCACATCGGTTATGACTGGCAAGCTATCTCCATTGCCGCTGACAATGACGTCCCCTCTATCGATGAAGAGTTTATCTTCTGTTGTTATGCCAGTACTCTTCTTTGCTTCTGCTTCTTTTATATCCTCTTTCAGGTACTCTTCGATACTCTTAACAGACGTCTCTTCACCGGATGGGAGTACCCTGATCTTTTCACCTTTCCTAAGGATGCCGCTCTCCACCCTGCCTACTACAATCCGTTTCTCGAAGTTATAAACGTCCTGGACAACAAACCTCATGGGCTTCTTAATTGCACCTTCTTTTGTCTTGAACATGTCAAGAGATTCAAGAACAGTGGGTCCGTCATACCATCTCATTTCATCAGGCTTATTAAAGACAAGATCCCCAAATCTTGCCGAAATCGGTATAATATATGAAGGTTTGATATTTATCTCTGAAAGGAAATCGAGAAGCTCTTCTTTCACCTCTTCAAATCGATTTCTGTTGTATCCTACAAGGTCCATCTTGTTGATGACAACAGTGACCTGATCCAGCCCAAGCATGGATAAGATGTAAGCATGCCTCTTAGTCTGCTCTCTCACGCCCTCCTCGGCATCCACTATCAGTATCGCAGCTTCTGCCTGGGAAGCACCGGTTATCATATTTTTAATGAATTCGACATGTCCAGGAGCATCTATTATGACATAATCCCTATCTTCAGTGCTGAAGAATGTCTGCGCAGTATCGATTGTGATACTCTGCATCCGCTCCTCTTCCAGGTGATCCATAACATACCCAAATTCAAAGTCCTTTCCAAGGCTTTCGCATATCTCTTTTATCTCATTTATCTTGTCTTCATTTAGAGAACCGGTGTCAAATAAAAGCCTTCCAATGAGGGTGCTCTTACCATGATCTATGTGTCCGACGATTACGAATTTTAATGTTTCATCATTCATTTTAATCACCGAGTTTATTCAGTTACTCCCCAACGTACGTACGCCCACGCTCGCTCATGAAGATAGTAGATTATTATCTTGGCAATGACCTCCCATGACCCGACAACGATTGCAAGGGTAAACTCTCCAGTAAATATATAGACCAAAATTATGGTGGTTAATGTCGCAAGTATCCGCCATGTTATGGTCTTTGCAAGACTTCTACTCCTGCTAACCTTAACCATATATATCACATATATCCCAGAGCCCTCAACTTCTGCATCATGTAGGCTCTTTCTTTGTCCTGCGCCCTGCCACTTCTTTCGGAGACATCGGTCGTCTTGAGCTCCTCTACTATCTTATCAATTGTGTCTGCGTTGGAGTCGACCGGGTTGCAGCATGTTTCACACCCAATGCTTCTGTACCTTTTGCCACCCTTTGCAAAGTAAAGATCGACAACAGGCAGATTCTCCCTCTGCACATACTTCCAGATATCAAGTTCTGTCCAGTGCAGTAGAGGATGAACCCTGATATGCTGCTCACCTTCTTGCCTGTTTTTGAATTGATCCCATAGCTCAGGGGGTTGATCCTTGTAATTCCACTGAAACTGCTTATTCCTTGGTGAAAAGACACGCTCTTTGGCCCGTATTCCATGCTCGTCCCTTCTTATTCCAAGGAGTAGTGCTTTGAAGTTGTGCTCGGCAATCGTCTGTTTGAGTGCATCTGTCTTCAGCTGACCGCAGCATGCAAGTTTATCACCCTTATCCGGTGCCATTCCTGCTTCAATTGCCTCCCCATTCTTGCCAACGATAAGCTTAAAATCCCACTCTTTCGACCACTTATCCCTGAATTCGTAGATCTCCTTGAATTTGTAGCTCGTGTCGATGTGCACCGCTGGAAACGGGACTCTACCATAGAATGCTTTTCTTACAAGACACATGAGGGTGGTTGAGTCCTTTCCGATACTCCAGAGGACGGCGATATCTTTGAACTGCTTGTAAGCCTCCCTTATTATGTACATGCTCTGGCTCTCCAGAACGTCTAAATGATCCATATTATCCTTTATCCTCCAGCATCCTGCGGCCCTTCAATCAAGGTAACCAAGGGCCTTAAGTCGCTTCTTAACTTCTTCCTCTTCTTCTTCGCTGAATGTCACTTCATCATCATCATCATCCCTGAGAATCTCGGTTATGACAAATTCAACATACTCGTCTACAGTACCAAACTCTAAATCACCTATCCGATTCTCCACCATATCATAGAGTTCTGACGGTAAAAAAACGGCCTTTTTATCGTTTTTTCCCTCTTTTTCGCTCATAAATATCCCAGCCTCCTGAGTCTATCTCTTACTGCTTTAACTTCATCTTCTGTCAGATTATCCTCTTCTTTTATATTGCCACTTGACGCAAGCGACCTCATAACAAAGACGATGAACTCGGTTACACTTGAAAACCCTGTACCTTCAATCATCTCTTTCAATCTCCCGTAAAGTTCCCTTGGAATCTTGAGTGTTACTTTATCTTTCTCCCCCATATACACTCCAATTGTAGTAATATTATAGTATGGTTTGATTATGGTTAATTATATATAAATGTTATTGAAGATGTGTTAATGTTAAGAGGAGGGAGGAGCTAACAGCGTAAGTGTTAACTTTTCACTATCAACCACTTTTTTGTTTGCTTTCAATTTTATGAAGATATCATACTCACCCGCTAAACTTATTCCTTGCATCTCTTCAGGCGTATAAAAACTCGCGGAGAGCGCCTTCGTCTGCCCCGGATTTATCGTTTCTGAAAATCTCAACGTAGAGATTCTTGACCTGTCCTCTTCGCTCATTGCTTTTAGGGCAAGATTTCCTCCAAAATCATCGAGTTTATTGCATGTAGCCCTGATTTCAATCGTTTCTGAGGAGATATCCACCTCACCAGTATTTTTCACTTTAAGCTCTGCTACGACGGTGTCTCCTACGTAATATTTATCCTTAGAAAGAGAGATTGAGTTTATCGTGGCATCAAGTCCCGTATCGATAGTCTTTGGAATCGGAGCAGAGGCTGTTGGAACTTCCGGTTCTTCAAACATTGGTTTAAGAGACAGATAGATGATCGGTGCGGCAATCACAATTACAAGGATTGTAATAAGTATTATTCTTCTCAAGCGTCGGGTATCGCTCTTTCCAATTTCAGTCCCCTCTTCTTCTATTTTACCCTCTCCAGAAATTAGATGGAAATCAATGCAACAAATGTTATCGTTGATATAATATTCCCCATTAGATATATGTTGTAAAATCTTATATATTTTATTGTGCTACCTGTTTCTTCTTCCACCATTGAATGCAGGGGCCAGTCCCAGATTTTTGAATAAGGTTGTACCACCAATTTCCCAATATTTAGGGCTTATACCTTGCGATATGGTTAAGATGACATATCTCATCATGGAGTCTTCAATCTCATATTATACCGGGGATTTTTACGTAATTCAAAGGTTTCTTTTCAGTAGTACTCTTTAGCTCCGTCTTTTCGCCGAGTATTTATAGTGCACTTGTGATGTCCTCTTCTTTACTCACTTCTAAGAGGTCTTTCAGGCTTTTTATGTAATTTATTTCCTATAATTCAAATATTTTCGCTGCATTATGCTTATTTTTAAAAACAATTAGATCATCACTTTGTAATACCAATTCCAGGTCTTTTTGACTATGTAGAAAATCATAATTTTTGTAATCGACCTCTTTTGCTAAAATTACATATTTGACATTTATTGGTGCAACCATCTTGCCAAAATTTGTTATATCACCTCTATTTTGCAGCAGAAATTCGATGTATTTTGAGATTGGGTCAGTGGGTTGGGAATAAATACCTTCAACTCCTATTCGTACACTGTTCTCTTTGTTGTTCTCATTATCTCTACCACTCCTTTTTGTTTGTGTCCTTCTTTCAGAAAAAATATCAATCTTAGCGTATCCCGCACCTTTGGATCCTTTTCCTCTCTTAACTTTGTATCTATAAGTTCTATCTCATTTCCTCGCATAAGCAAAATAGGTTGAAGAAATAAATAAGATAAGTCTGATTCAATAAACGATCCAGAGGTGATAGGGGCCGGCAGCCCCTTCACATTCAGAAACCTCTCTTTCGGAGAACCAATCCCAGAGCTACCAGGATTACAATTATCATTGCGACTACTAAGAACCAGGGTAGTAGCGGTGTCTCTTCCTCTGCAGGTACTTCTATTTTCGGTGTGGCTTGTGATGTTGTTGGCGACTTCTCCTCTTTTATTGTCACATCATCTTCCGTCGGAAGAGCCTCCTCCAAACCTTTCTTTTCAGTAAACAATGCAAAGACCGTGAAATGAGACACTTCCACAGTTGCCGTATTGGTCGAGAAATCGACCTCTGTTTCCAGGGCAATCCATTCTGTGCCATCCCACACCTTTACAATCACTGTCTCACCCTCTGGTATGTCGTCGGAATCGAACTCGAAGACCAATGATACCTTTGGATCAAACTTTGCACCATTCGGGCCGAGGTTACATGCATAGATCGTTCCGCCCACCTGCGTAGAACTGATGCTAATAGATTTTAATGGTTCTCCGTCTGCGTCAAGTGCAACCGTTCCTTCTGGGATTACAAATTTAGCTTTGCCGTCAGATGATTCCTCGGTGTAAGTGGACTTCACTCTCCCATATGAATCGGTATTTATTTCGGATGGTATGAATCCTCCGCCACCGCCGCCACCGGCAGGTTTGCCAGAAGATCCCGTTGTGAAGCTCCAGATAGAGCCATTTTTTGTTGCTCCCTGATCATCTGTTGCTACAATCCACCAGTAGTACTTGGTGTTGTAATCAAACGTTCCTGGATCATATGTAGTTGGTATCTAATCACCTGATACCTTCGACGGAGTTGTACTTGTGCCAAAGTAGACATCGTAGGTCACAGTATCTCCCGAATCAGGGTCACCACCTGTCCAGCTCAAATCAGTACTGATTGCTACTCCGGTGGCTCCATCTGCTGGTGAGGGGTTGCTCGGAGTATTCGGTGCACTGTTAACAAGTGGGTGATGATCTCCGGAGTTTGTTATTTTTCCTGAAGAGTTGTACGGAACCATCGTATCACCAAGTCCATCGCCATCAGTATCAACACCAGCATAATCAGACCAGTAATTACCACCAAGGTATAGTCCGCCAATTATGTTTGGTCCTGTGCTGTTGGTGGAGTTCCAGATGTTGGTACCGTCGTCGTAGGCGTTGTTGTGTTGTCGAAGTGGTTGTTGAAGGTTGTGTTGTTGCTTGAAGAATACAGGGAGATGCCGTAGTCGTTGTACGATGCTGTATTACCAGTGAGAGTGTTGTTGCTTGATTCGTCCAAGACGATGCTGTTGTTCGATGCGTTGTTGTTCACAAGTCTGTTGTTGCTCGAAAGTTCCAGATAGATGCCTTTTTCGTTGTTCGAAGCATTATTATCCGAGATGTTGCAGTCATTCACACCATCGAGGTATATACCTGTCCGATCGTCTCCAGTTGTCCCTGTCACCGTAAACCCACTGATATTCACATAATTTGCGGTTACATTAAATACATGATCAATCTGGATTTGATGCGTTTACGATACAATTCGCAGATCCATTCTCGGAGCGTATCGTTAAATTAGCCACGTTAACATCGACATTCTAGGTATAAGTCCCATCCCTCACAAATATTGTATCTCCAGCAGTTGCATTATCCACTGCCCATTGAATATTCGTAAAATTCGCTCCTCCCGAATCATCCACATACCATGTTGTTGCAGCCGCTACCGGCACAACCCCACCAAACATCGACATTATCAAAAGCAGAACAAATAATTCTACTGCTAAAACCTTAATCGAACCAAATTTCATACCACTCACCTGATCAACAGTAAGAAGAAGTTTATTGACATTATTCTATATAAATACGTTCATTTATCACTATTAATAGTCGATTTGATCTATTATCAGGCTATATTGTCAGCCATCAACAGAAGATGTGGTGCATTCTCTCATTTCATGCAAAATTTTTATTATTTAAAAAATGATTACGCTTCACGACTCAAAATATCGCCCGGATTGAGCCCGAAGGCTCGAGACCAGGAAACCTGATCCTAGCAAAGCAAACTGGCACGAGCGTTAGTAGTTGCGGGCTGAACACCTCGTTGCCTTGGTGCGTACACCCCAACTCTATCAAACTCGTCTTTTACGAGTGCCCTTAAAGAGGTCTCTTTTCAGGGTTGGTTTCGGGCTTAGATGCTTTCAGCCCTTATCCATTGGCGCGTAGCTGCTCGGCATTGCCTTGTCAGACAACCGATCGACCAGAGGCGCCGTTGCTTGGTTCCTCTCGTACTAAAAGCAACTTCCCCTCAGACCTCAAACACCCCTAACAGATAGTAACCGACCTGTCTCACAACGGTCTAAACCCAGCTCACGATCCGCTTTAATAGGCGAACAACCTCACCCTTGGCCGCTGCTGCACGGCCAGGATGCAAAGAAC
>JAXHTJ010000267.1:0-1634 GCA_034190245.1 Halobacteriota archaeon
CATCCCCTCTCATATATTGAAAGGGGTGATGTTTAAAAAGGGTTTGGGTGTGGGTTTTGAAAATATTTGGGTGTTTAATTTTTAATGGGGAATGTGGGTTCTAACCTCTTCCTCACAAGATACGCCACCGCCAAAAGTCCAGCTATCACAAATACGGTTTCGAAGGCCGGTGTTTCTTCCCCACCTCCTTCTTCCCCCGTTTTTTCACCGAAACAATAGATTTTACCATCATGAGAACGGTCATGCAGAAATCCCCGCTAGCTCCTCCTCATACATCTTAACCCATCCATCTGCGCCGCATTCCTTGAAAATTCCGATGGCGGTGTTGAGATGCTCTTTAGCTGAAGAAAGGTCACCTTTACGTCTGAGTAGTTGCGCATAAGAGGCGTGAGCCATTCCTAGCTCCCACATCGTGCCATTCCTCTTGTTTGCTTCGATGGCCCTCTTGATCCGGTCCTCCGCTTCATTCATATGCTCATCGTCAATATTGACTAAAATCTCTCCAATAAGTCTGAGCAATATCCCTTCGTACACCTTGAGTTTATTATCCTCGTAATATCTAAAAATCTCATTCAGGTTTATATCCTTTGCCCCGCTCATCACCTTTGCCCTTGCCAGAGCTATTTTATTAAGATTGGTAAAAGAGGGCATAATTCTACTGCGTTGGAGAACAGAGATTGCTCTTTCATGATGTTCCTGAGATCTTATATACTCTCCCCTATCAAAGTAGGTCGCACCTAAGATAAAAAGTGCCATAGACCAGACTGAGAACAGATTAATCCTTTCACAAAGACCAGCTCCCTGCAAGGTATATTCCTCTGCTTCATCAAACGACCTTTTGTAATAGCAAGATAGACCAAGGGCAATGTACGCCCATGCCTTTGACGCTGTATCACCGCTTTCTTCTGCCATCCTCAGGGCTTCTTTTCCGGTCTGATATGCCAGGTCGATCTTTCCCTGAATACAATACACAGAGATAACTATTCCAGATTTTATTTGTGATATACCCCAAAGGCTATTTGCCGCCACATTAATCTCCAACGCTTTTTCAAGGTAATGAAGTCCTTCTTCAAATTCACAAGAGTTAGCAATAAAGGTGCCTTTTTGGTATCTTGCCATCACCAAGGAAACAATATCATTTAACTCCTCTGCGATCTCTAAGGCCTCTTCCAGATATTTGAAGGCCATGGAAAAATTCTCCTCGACACCCCAGCTATATCCCCCTAATATGATATATATCTGAGAGACCCTCCTTCTGTAATCACGCTCCAAAGCAAGTTCAACTATCAGGTCAACAGCCTCTTTTGCCTCAACATAATAATTCATCTGCATGCAATAGAGCCCGAGAGTAGTCCTGGCACTGATTATCCCCTTCTCTATCTCCTCTGTCCGGGGTAATCTTTCAAGACAGGCTATTCTCTTTTCGGCATAGGCGATCGCATCAGTAAGAGAACCTGCTTTCTCAGCCTTCCTTTCCGCCAGCTTAGAATACTCAGCACCTTTCTCATAATTTTCACCTGTGATATAATGCCCGGCTAATGCCTCACAATGATCATTCAAGTCGTCTTTATGGATCTCCTCAATAGCATCGCCTATCTGCACGTGAAGCTTCTTTTTCTTTGCGGTCAAAATCG
>JAXHTJ010000268.1:0-1629 GCA_034190245.1 Halobacteriota archaeon
TTTGATTGTGTCGGATACTTCCAAAGCGGTCTTGATTGTTTTGAGGAATCTGACAGCATGCCCGTCTGTATCCGAAACTATGAGTATCCTCAGATCGGGATTATTAATTACTTTCCAAGTGCCCCATCCGATTGTGAGTATCCTTGTCTTTCCGCTACCCCTTGGCGCGAGATCAAGGGTACTTTGATGCGCATCAATGTGATCGAGGATATTTTGATGCGGATCCGAGATACGATACCCATATACTCGCCTTGTAAGTAGTTCTGGCGAGTGGATTAGTATATCTTTTTCATTGATGTCATTTATATCCATACGAGTTTATCTTTCTTGAAAACCTTAGGGTTTCATGAGATTATCATAACACAAAATGGGCATTCGTAACGTGTATCCATCCGATTTGAAAAATCTTCATGAAATGTACATATGATATTTTCGATAATTCCATGTTCTTCTGCCTCTTCTTCTGTTATTATCATCTTTTCTTACTCCTCATATTTCTTCCTCAAGCAACTTGATCTGATTCATCAATTCGTCGTCCGGTTCAAGAGTTTGAATTATAAGAGCTAGCTGTTCACAGTTCGAGAGTGTTTCCCATTTTTTGCTTTGATCATATCGATGTTCCTGCCCTGGATTCTCTACACCTGGAATATCAAGGTTGCGTACTGTCACTCTTTCAAGTCTGACCGGAAATGTAACTGTGTACATTGTCTCATAATCATGTCGTATATGCAAAAGTTGTGAATCCCCAGATTTAAGATAAAATTCGATTCCTGTTAATTCTTTAAGCTCGACAAGATTCTTCAACAATACAGTCAGATACCTGTGTACTTTTTTACGCCATGCATCTTCTTTCACCAGTACCTCATAGTCATACATATCACCATCAGACAAGACATGTTTGTACTTATGATCTGATATTTCACTTATGCATGTTTCTATGTTTTCCTTCAATTCTTCGATCCTTTCATATCTTTTCATATTTTTACTCCTCTATGATGTCTTCGTTAGACAACTCTTCCGGGGCATGTTCCTCCGTTTCCAAATCGGAGGATTCTTCTGTCTCTGTTTCAGACTCCATTTTTGCGATTAGTTTTCCGACTTGTTTTGCGATGTTGGGGTCGAGAGTGATGCCGGTTTTGAGTTCTCCCGAGATGTTAGTATTGACTTCGATTGATGCTTCACCTCTTGCAGTTCGTTCAATCTTTGTGCCTGTTTCAACTAGTCTTCTACCTTCTTCGAGTGTGGGTTCATTATCTGAGATACCTTCCCAACCCTTTGCTTGCATTGCAGTTCCGAGTTTGGCCTGGCGTTTATTCATCTCTATGATAGCTTTCTCACGCTCTCGGCGGTTTATTTCGTCCAAATGGACGTCATATGCTGTTACTCGTTCAACCCAATGATTTTTAGCCGACCATATCTGAAATTGGCGTTGTTTTGCGGAACCTTCTACCCCATAAAACTGGGTGGCTTGTTTTCGTAAGGATCGCTCGTGGGCAGGGGTGTCACGGTATATACAAAAGGCTGAATATGCATGTGTTGTTTCATAGTCCTGTTTTTCCCATAATTCTGTCATTCTTCATCAACCTCTTTATCAGCATAATATTCTAAAGTTATCTCACACATCTTAGA
>JAXHTJ010000269.1:0-1595 GCA_034190245.1 Halobacteriota archaeon
GTAAGCGTCAAACTAACTACACTGCTCCAATGAGCGGAGAACGTATAAGAATTAAATCATATCTTCAGCAAAGAACTCCTTGATTTTATCCATGCTCAGGCTGTAAGGCAAGAGTTCTCTTAATCCTTTTCCATTCTCGCAATATGGCAGCTTTGTATATAGATACCGCAAATACCAGTACGGCTCAAGGCCATTTGACTTTGCTGTTTCAATCAGACTATAAAAAGCAGCACTAGCACCAGCTCCACGGGGGCTGCCGGAAAACAGCCAGTTCTTCCTTCCAATCACAAAAGGCCGTATAGCATTTTCAACAAGATTGTTGTCAATGGGTATAATAGGATCATCAAGATACTGAGTAAGTTTCTCCCGGTTATCAAGCGTATATGATATAGCCTCGCTTATCTTATTCTTAGGCGGAATAGCACCATGTTTGTTCACCAACATCGAATAAATATCCTCAAGCACCGGGCGTGACTTTTCATTCCTTAACTCAGATATCTTCCCTGAATCAAGATTATTTTCACGAGCGTATCTTTCCACATCATATAGCCTGCCGATGAGAGATATGGTCTCTGTAAGAAATTCATTACTCCCGCAAGCCTTCTCTGCATCAATAAATTTCCTGCGAGCATGAGCCCAGCAGCCTGCGTGTATTATATCCTCACTCATGCCGATTTTAGCATAGCCGATGTAATCATCTGTCTGAATAATCCCATTATAATCTTTCAATAACTCTTCAACATAAACAGGACTTCGTGTCGCCTGATATCGGTATAACACAAGAGGCGATGACCTGCTCTCTCCACGAAAAACCCACATGTAAGACTTTGTGCTATTTTTACGGCCAGGTTCCTTCAGTACCTGAACACTGGTCTCATCTATACCTATCAATGGATACTCAAGAAGATCATTACACATCAAGTTCATTAAATCCATGCTGCTCTTGTAAACACGCATGAGCCAGTTGCACATGGTCTGCCTTGAAATATCCACTCCAAAACGGCTGAATATCTTCTCAAGCCTGTATAAAGGTGTGCCGTCTATATATTTACCTGCAAGTATATACGCGACTAATCCAGGGGTTGCAGTTCCCTGAGGTATAAGCTGAGGTGGAAGAGGGGCTATCTGAACCGACCCATTCTTTGATTCAAGTCCTTCACAATGCTTGCAAGCATATTTATAGCGTATGTGTTTCTCCACACGAATCTTCGCAGGGATTATATCAAGCTTCTCTGATTCTTCACTACCAATGCGAGTCTTCATATGACCGCATTGGCATCTCTTATCCTGCTCAGGTATGTCGTGTTCAATCTCTATTCGTGGAAGTGATTCAGGAAGTTTTCTCTTGCCACCTTTCTTTCTCCTGTGCGATTTTACCTGTACTCTTGGGGTATCTTCATCCTTATGGTTCGCTTCTATCTCATCAAAAAGACGACCCTGCAGCAGATCTTCCTCTGTGATCTTCTCGCTCCTCTTATTGAACATCCGGTCTTTCATCAACCGAAGTTCTTCTTCAAGAAAATCACAGCGGCTCTTGTACTGATTATAATTTTGCTGAAGTTGATTGTTGCTTTGATGGAGTTTATTATTTTCTT
>JAXHTJ010000270.1:0-1593 GCA_034190245.1 Halobacteriota archaeon
CTTTACAACAAGAGATTTGGCTGAAGTAATGGGTATTAGGATACGACTGGCACAGAAGATGGTCTATTGCTTACGTAAAGCTCAAGTGATTGAGCTTAAGGGCAAGCGAGGGCGGGCGAATTTATATAGAGAGGTTTAATACAAGAATTGACATTCAGTATACTAAGTAGCAAGTGATCCATTAGACATCGAACCATAATACAGGGGATCAATAAAATAGAAAATCTCTTATAAAAATGCTAGCGAGATATGAGGTGTCAAAAATGGAAGAATACATCAAGCAAGCAAAGGAACTGGGCATGGTAAACGCCTTACTCATTGGCCCGGACGACATAGTCTTTGACATTCGCGCGATCCTGAAGTGCCGATGGGGATGTGAAGATATTTCAGAAAATAATGTCAGATACCATAATAGAAATACCTCTTATGATGAGCGAGTGGCAATGGTAAAAAAATACAAGCACATTCTTCTCGTCCATTCACACGATGAAACCGCACTGAGCAACGCGCTTCTTGAAATTGAGAGGAGTGCATTCTTGGACGGTAACTATTTTGCCTTTGTGCTACGCTGCTGTCATGTATGCAAAACATGCATAACAGAAGAAGGTAAGCCCTGTCCAACACCGCGAAAGATTCGGCCGTGTGAAGAGCTATTCGGAATCGATGTATTCAAGACGGTACGGAACTTGGACCTTCCTTGCGAGACGCTTAAAAACAGGGACGAGGTGCAGAACAGGTATGGTTTTGTGCTTATTGAGTAGTACTGCCAAAAGAATCTGTGCATCTTGTTAAGAGAAGATGGATGTACATTCTTCTTCTAATTAATGAATTCATTTCAAAACATTTACATTTATCATCAATGCATGGATAGAGTCTTTTAAAAGAGTTATGGTAAGGTTTGAATGCTTGGAGGTCTGCTCCACGCTATGGCAAATCTGGTATCAATCAAGATAATATTAGGGTTTTTGAAATGAGTTCACAAGTGTAACTCCATCGAAGGTATCAGGTGATCAGATATCAACTAATTATGATCTGGAAACGCTTGATTACAACACCAAGCACTACTGGAGGATTGTAGCAACAGGTGATCAGGGTGCAACAAAAAATGGTATCCCACTGAAATCTTCATGCAGCAACATAATATTCAACAACTACTTCAACAACACAAACAACGCCCAAGATAGTGAGAGCAACATCTGGAACATTACAAAAACACCTGGAATAAACATAATAGGCGGCCCATACCTTGGTGGAAATTACTGGTCAGATTACACCGGAGTAGATACAGATGGTGATAGACTTGGTAACACATTGCTTCCTTACAATTCATCTGGAGATATTGAAGACGGTGGGGATTATCTACCATTGGTTGAAATTGGTGAACCACCTAAAATATCAATAACACCACAAACATCAGAAGAATTTATTGAATCCCCATCAACGGTGAACGTAACCCTAAATAAAGCACCAATTGGTCTTTCAGGTTACAATTTGACTATATTGACTATATCACTACCAGATACAACTGTTGCAGAGGTAGTTACGGTAAACTTCCCATCATGGGACATCTTTAAACGATATCTCATCACTTCC
>JAXHTJ010000271.1:0-1552 GCA_034190245.1 Halobacteriota archaeon
CAGTAAGAATGACTCCCAGGGAGCTCCGATTTCTCATGGCTTTCACCTCCTGGGTGAAACTCTACCACAATCTGGCTAGCTTCGCTCCTGAAGAACTATTCACGGATCAGGGGCCAGCACAAGGTAACTCTATTCTAATCGAATAATGAGCCTGAGCAAAGTGATATCAGGCAACCCGGTTAGCAAACCTTGAGATTTGGTGAAAGAGATTGGAACGAGCATTTACCATCCTTTCTGCGAATTGATTATCGCTCATTTGATTGGCGATTGCATCCAGTTTTTCAAAGGTTACGCTGGGACGTAAGTAGTTCTCAGCCTGGGGCAAAGATTTCAGCTTCTCATATGGTGTTCTCACCATGTTATAAGGATAAGTTTTTCTGATCTTACCTTTGTGGTCGATAACAGAGACAGGGAAGAAACAAGGTCGGTGGAAATTAATATAAGGATTGAAGAGGTCTTTATTGAACTCATTAATTAGTTCAGCGCTCCTCTGGGGGATATAAGCATATCCCAATTGCTTGCGTATCACTGAGCCGTTCTTGGTCTCCACAAGGCCGTTATCATTGCTGTGTCTGGGCCTTGATTTGGTAAATCGAATAAACAGTTTGTTCAACAGCCTTGCCACGATATGGTTTACAAACTCTGAGCCATTATCAGAGTGAAATCCCCGGGTGATAAAGGGAAATTGGACTAGCATGTTTTCTAAGACCGGTACCAGATAAGCTTCCGATATCCTCTCCACTGAGGCTACTATCTCCCACTGGGTGATCTCATCCACAGCATTGATATGGTATACCCCTTTTTGACCGTTGCGATCACCCTGGTGAACTGTATCTATCCGAATATGACCAGGCTGTCCTTTCGGGTCTGGTTTGGCCCGCTCGCCAATTCTGGATACAGCTGGTTTCGTCCTGGTAAATCGTCTGGTCATGCCCCGATAGATATCGCTCTTTCGCAGATTGTATAAATGAGCTACAGATATCAGGGAAATATTCCCAAACTCAGCCTGTCCATAAACCTCATATTCCCGCTCCATAATCTTCTTGGTGGCTGGTCCACTTAACCACCCGTGTAATTCATCTGTCCTGGCCAATAGCCCAACTTCTGATGGGGTATACTTCATGGGAAAACGGTGTCTCCTGTATTCCGTTTTCTTCAATCGCCCTCTTCGTTTGTACTCTGCTATCAGTCTGGATACCTGTGACATGGAATACCCTGTAAGCTTTTGTAAATATCGCCGTATTACTCCTTTCTCATCTCTCTTGAGACGATGATACCTGAATCTTATCAGCACCCCCTCTATCCAGTAGTACTTCTCTTTGGCTGTTAGTCCCCTGAACTCTACCTCCTCACTCCCCTCCAGAAATTGCTTAACTTGTTCTATCGTCTGTAATTGTTCGTCATTCATGATTAGCCGCATGTCCCAATCATAAACGCGTTGCCCTAACCTCTCAGGCTCATCTTGCGTTAGAAATCGATACCCTCTCCAGGCTCATCTTGTATTGGAAGAGACTTGAACTGCAAAGGTTCAGAAACATATTGGACTTTTGGG
>JAXHTJ010000272.1:0-1542 GCA_034190245.1 Halobacteriota archaeon
GGATGCCCTTTTGAGGTAAAAGCAATACAGATTGATGGTTGCTCAGAGTTTTACGGAGTTTTTGAGGAGACATGTGAACAGTATGGTATTACATTGTTTGTATTACCACCACGATCACCCAAGCTGAATGGTTATGTTGAGCGGGCAAATCGTACCCACACCGACGCATCGTTTGAGATGAATGAGCGTAATAAGGTTCACTTGAAATGGGGGTACATTTATATGTAGTAGTCTAGACTTAGTCTGACATTTCAAGTAAATTAAATAAGGATAGAGAAAGGAAATGTCAGATGACCACAGAAGAAAAGATCATTAAGAACAAGCTCGGGTTAATCAAGCTAGCCAGCACACTGGGAAATGTGTCACAGGCCTGTAAGGTGATGGGGTATTCTAGGGACAGCTTCTACCGGTTCAAAGAACTGTATGAGCAGGGTGGAGAGCTTGCCCTACAAGAGATCAGCCGGAAGAAGCCTTGTATCAAGAATCGCGTTGAAGAACACATCGAGAAAGCAGTTGTCGAGTTTGCCATAGAGAAGCCTGCCTACGGACAACTCCGTACCTCCAACGAGCTAAAAAAGAAAGGGGTATTCGTATCTCCTGGCGGTGTCAGGTCCATCTGGCTCCGCCACGACCTGGAAACCTTCAGGAAACGGCTTAAGGCGCTGGAAGCCAAAGTCGCTCAGGAAAACCTGATCCTGACCGAAGAGCAGTTACGGGCTCTGGAGAAAGCCAAGGTCGAGAAAGAATCTCATGGAGAGATCGAAAGCCTGCATCCCGGGTATCTGGGAGCTCAGGATACCTATTATGTGGGTACTCTAAAAGGTGTTGGCAGAATCTATCAGCAGACCTTCATCGATACCTATGCTAAGGTGGCTTTCGTCAAGCTCTATGACCGCAAGAACGCGCTGGTAGCGGCTGATATGCTCAATGACCGCGTTGTTCCCTGGTACGAAGAACATGATGTGCGTCTGTTGCGTATTCTCACAGACAGAGGTACGGAATACTGCGGCAACCGGGAACGCCATGAATACCAGCTTTACCTGGCCATTGAGGATATCGACCACTCAAAGACGAAAGCCAGGTCACCACAGACAAACGGTATCTGCGAGCGCTTCCACAAGACGATACAGGATGAGTTTTACTCAGTAGCTTTCAGAAAGAAGATATACTATAGCCTGGACGAAATACAAGATGATGTCGATAACTGGATAGAGGAGTATAATAAGGAGCGAACCCATTCCGGGAAATACTGTTTCGGCAAGACGCCGTACCAGACGTTTCTCGACAGCAAGAACCTGGCAGATGAAAAGATGCTGGATAGGTTATACCAGACAGATAACACTGTCAGAGAGGTCACAACTGTCAGATGATGTCTCAGCTACTACATCTTATATGAGTTGACACGCTCTCTTGCATCCTTTAAAGTAATGAACCAATTCTGATTCAAGCATTCATCACGGAGCTTTCCGTTAAAGCTCTCAATGTAGGCATTCTCTACGGGCTTCCCCGGCCTTATGAAATTCAATCTCACACCTTTCCTAA
>JAXHTJ010000273.1:0-1521 GCA_034190245.1 Halobacteriota archaeon
ATTCGCCCGCCCTCGCTTGCCCTTAAGCTCAATCACTTGAGCTTTACGTAAGCAATAGACCATCTTCTGTGCCAGTCGTATCCTAATACCCATTACTTCAGCCAAATCTCTTGTTGTAAAGAATTCCCCTAAAGCCCCGGGAAGGAGCCCATGAAAATCTTTTGCATCCTCAAACAACCTTTGGTCTACTACTTCAAGTAAACGGCGCTCCTCAGTGACCCACCCCCTCTTGCGCCAGTTCCCATTCTCATCGAAGCGCCTCACTTCTTCTTCTTTTATGAGCAATACTACGAGCGAGAAGTTGGGATTTAAAAACAGATGAGGAAAGCTTACAATTTCCCAGAACAGGTCCTCAACCCGTCCCCTTTTGGGTGATTTGCGGCGAGTCACTCCACTCCCGCCATCCTTTGCCAGCTTGACGATCCATTTTTCTTTGGCTATCGGATAGATCAATTGCACCCTATGTGATTTTACCAATTCCAAAAGCTTAGGCTTGATCGAAGAAAAATTACCTGTCTGGATCTCAAGCAGTAGATCATCTCGAACGATGTCGATCACAAATCCATCAACTGAAACCTCAAACTGATCTCCCTGCTCTGCATACCACTCCTTAAGCGATGCGTGAAGCGGCTTTTCATTCAGTAAACCTATGCTAGACATTTTTTTTATTTGGCTTACGTTTAGTAGTTAAAAGTATCAGTATATCTTTTACGACATCATCACTATCCACTGACAGATACAACCATTTACCGTCATGATATGTCTTTGCTTCATCATACTTGATCTGGGTCTTTTTTGTCAGGCTGTCACGTATTGATTCAACTTTCTTTCGTTCTTTTGCCCCAAAGACAATCTGCAACATTATGTGGTTCTTTTCCGGGATTAAGGTGCAGAAAGACCTGCTTTTTTTGTATCTGACCGACCAACCTTGCTTTTTACCACCAAACAACCATTCAGGAGTAAAGACATTTGGGTATTGCTCTTCAATGTAACTTGATATCCGCACCCAGTATTTATATGCATCATCTCCGATCCATCCCTTCATGTCCATATCACTAGGGGGATGTTCCGGCTGAGTCATGCGAATGTCAGATTTGTCCATTTTGCTTCATCCTCTTTTTCATAATAATTAATGATAACAAGCAACAAAATGACGCTTGATTAGGCAGACAGGTTGGGAAAGTCTTGAGTTTTTTACTCTTAGCTTGGAACATAACTGGCAGCCCGCACGAGCCTCTTAATATCACGCAAACCAATATTTCCCTTGAAAAATCCGTTCTCTTCATTGACGCGCTTGAGGGCATCAGAAAGAACCTCGGCATCGGCTGACGCAACTTTGGAGGCACTGTCGTATCCGGCCTCCAGAAGCATCCTGGCAGCTGTCGGACTCACCCACTGCACTCTTGTCAGATCTGCGAGATGAGCAAGTGCGTCGAGAATGTCACGATCCACACCAGTCCTTTTCTCAAGCTCCGTGCTATCCTCTTTGCTACTTGTTGCTTTGTGTAACGCGGCGGTATT
>JAXHTJ010000274.1:0-1519 GCA_034190245.1 Halobacteriota archaeon
CTCTTGACAACAAATATGAGTATCCCCGGCCTTTATGGTACAACCTATGGATATGATACAAGAGGTCGGCTGACCTCTGTCATCACAGATACCAGAGAGACCTCATTCACCTATAATGCGCAGGGTTTCCTCGCATCCATTACAGACCCTGAGGATCATACAACATCCTACACGTATGACCCTGTTGGACGCATCATTGAGATTGACCGTGCTGATGGAAGCTCTCTGGGCTTTAGTTGCGATCCAAAGGGCAACATGACTGTACTTACAAATCCATCCACTATTGACTATGTCTTTGGTTATAATGGGGTGAATCTCAACTCTTCCTATCAGACACCCATTTCCGGCAGTTACAGCTATGTGTATGACAAAGACAGACGGCTTGTGCAGACGAATTTCCCTTCAGGCAAAGCCATCAATAATGTCTATGACAATGGCAGGTTGATCCAGATTCTGACACCAGAAAGCAGTATTGATCTTTCCTATATTTGCAGTACCAAGGTAGGATCAATTACCAAGGGGACGGAAGTGATTACATATGGGTATGATGGGTCTCTTTTAACCTCTGGGGCTTTAAGTGGCACCCTGAATCAAGTCCCTTGCATATACATACAACAACGACTTTAACCTTGTGAACTTCACCTATGCTGGTGACACAGAGGGTTATACTTATGACTTTGATGGTCTTTTGACCGGTGCTGGCACCTTTAACATCACCCGCAATGCTGCAAATGGTCTGCCTGAATCCGTATCAGACGGCACATTCAATCTAAGCAGGACATTCAATGGGTATGGTGAGGTAGATTCCTTGGACTACACTGTGCTTGGCACCAGTCTCACTTCATTTGATCTCACCCGTGACAATGCAGCAAGGATTATGGATAAGACGGAAACCATTGCCGGCGCTACTTCAAACTATATATACACCTACGACCCCATGGGCAGGCTTCTCACTGTTACCAAAGACAGTACCCTTGTAGAAGAGTATCAGTATAATCAAAACGGGACAAGAACCTATGAGATGAATTCACTGCGGGGTATTACAGGAAGGACGCTCACCTATTCGGATGAGGACCATCTGTTGACTGCCGGGACAACCGCATATCAGATGTGGACGGATTTCTGAATACAAAGACCAATGGCACGGATATTACAACCTATTCCTATTCTTCCCGTGGTGAGCTTTTGGGAGTGACACTGCCTGATAATACAGAGATAGAATACATCCAAGATCCTCTGGGAAGAAGGATTGTAAAGATGGTCAATGGAGCAATTACAAAGAAATACCTCTGGCAGGGATTGACGAGGCTTCTGGCTGTGTATGACGGCAGCGATAATCTTATTATGAGGTTTAAGTATGCAGACGGCAGGATCCCTGTAGCAATGACCAAAGGCAGCTCTACATATTACCTGACCTATGACCAGGTGGGATCATTGAGAATTGTAGCAGATGCATCAGGTAATGTGATAAAAAAGATTGACTATGATAGTTTTGGGAACATAATAAATGACAGTGATC
>JAXHTJ010000275.1:0-1513 GCA_034190245.1 Halobacteriota archaeon
AATCCCCTCTGATTAATTGAAAATTTGGTTAATTTTGAGTATAGGGTTGTGAGGGGGTCATTGTATATTGATTTTTCTGTTTTTGATGGAGAACTGGTTATGGGTGGGTGAATAGTTACTATTTTTCCACTGAATATTCAAAATCACCAGTTGTACCCCCAAATGTAAAATTGGGATTTTAATCGATAATTTACTAAATTGTTGGCAATTTATCACGATTCATTACTTAACCGATCACGCATGAGATCACCTCTATCTACCCCAACTGAACCTTTCCCTCGTTGCCCACAAGGATAGGGCAATACCGCTTACTTTTGATATCTATCCGGGTAGTTTGGTGGACGTAACAACCCTCAAGAACACAATCGAGAAGTTGGATGCTTTTGGTCTTGAAGATCCTACACTGATCCTTGACAGGGGATTTTTCAGCGAGACCAATGTATGCGAGCTTATATAGAACGGATACAGCTTCATCATGCCAGCGTCATTCACAAAGAAGACGGTGAAGTCATTGGTCTTGAATTCACGAGGAGAGATTGAGAACCCAGAAAACCTGTGTAAGTACAACGGGAAACCCCTCTTCGTAAAAGGGATATGACTTGAGATGGTTAGAGAGAGGGTAGATAGCTTCCTCTATTACGATCTCAAGAGGGAACAAGAGGAGAAGTCTCGATTCTATGAACGCCTTCACAACGTGATAGAAAGCTTAGAGAATAGGAGCTTGAGAGCGTGGGATAACCCCCGAAAGGTCTTTGAGGATGTCTCAAGGGATCTTTCTTCCTACCTATAATGGGCTGTTTGTGATGATGGGTTTGAAGTAAAGGTAAAGAACAAGTGTCTCAGAGGGTCAATAGAATGGGCTTTATGGTGATCCTGTATCGGGGCAAATATAAATAGCATGAGGTCTTAGGTTGGACAGGGGAGCGAGATGTGATAGAGAAGATGTTCATGACACTTAAAAATGATCTTGAAACCACGCCAATGAGGGCACACAAGACCGAGGTGGTCTGAGGATGGATATTTGTGCCATTTCTGTCCCTAATCTTACAGTCCCGGCTCACGAGAATTCTCGCAGAGACAAAGCTTGCTAAGAGCTATTTGATTCCGTCTATGCTCCTAGAGTTAAGTAAGCTCAAAAGGTAGAACTGAGCGATGGTTCGGTGATCACAACAGAGGTCACGAAGAAACATAGGGATATTTTCAAGAAACTCAACATAACACCTTGAATCATGTGCCTAAAGCATGGGAATTGAGGTTTTTACCTACCATGTCCGGGTACATTTGCCTTTTTATCAAAACTGTGAAGTATTTAAGGTTGCACAATAAGTGTTGAGTTCGTAGTTCAAGGGGGAGGAGGTCTTCCCAGATAGCATGTCATCTCCGACTGGCGGTATGCACTCTCTCTTTGTCTATGACCATCCCATCTATCAGTTGAGACTCTTCTGCGCTTGCACCTGTCTTCTTCTCGACGTTTATGTTGCCGATGTCGGCTGAGCCATCCTCATCAACGATG
>JAXHTJ010000276.1:0-1496 GCA_034190245.1 Halobacteriota archaeon
CCTTCATGCCCAGACAATCAAGACTTGATACACCCGGCGCCTTGCATCATGTAATGGGCAGGGGGATTGACGGACTAGAGATATTCGATAGCAAGAAGGATTGTGAAGATTTTCTTGGCCGCCTGCAGGATCTTTGTGAGAAGGAGGCACTTAGTATATATGCATGGGTTCTCATGGATACACACTTTCATCTTTTGGCCAGAACCGGAAAAATTCCTCTGTCTAATAGTATGAGAAAGCTTTTAACTGGCTACGTTGTCAACTATAATCGCCGGCATAAAAGATATGGCCATCTTTTTCAAAACAGGTATAAATCTATTTTATGTGAAGATGATCCCTACCTGTTAGAATTGACACGTTACATTCATCTGAATCCTTTAAGGGCCGGTATAGTGAAAGATATGAATGCGTTAAGGACATATGAAAGATGTGGTCATTCAGCTATTATGGGGATAATCCATCGCCGCTGGCAAGATTGTGACACGATACTGGGCTATTTTGGTAAGAGACGAAAAGGGGCGATAGAAAAATATGAGCAATTCATTGAGGAAGGGGTTAATGCGGGCAGCAGGCCGGAGTTGGTTGGAGGGGGTCTTATTCGGAGTCTTGGAGGATGGTCGCAGGTTCTTTCGATAAAAAGAGCCGGGAGCAAGATATTTTCGGACGAACGGATATTGGGGAGCAGCGATTTTGTAAAGAATGCTATCAGAGATGCTGAGGGAAAAGAAAAGGAGACTTTGCGCTTAAATTCAAAGATATCTGGTCTGGAAATATTGGCTGACCAGATATGTGATGGAGAAGGAGTAGAAAAGATAGAATTATGTTCCGGCATAAGGAAGAGAGATGTGGTTAAATGCCGAAAGATATTTTGTCAGATAGCGGTCAAGAAAATGGGCTATTCCGGGGCAGATGTAGCTCGGTTTCTGGGCATCACCACATCAGGGGTGAATCGTTTAGCAGCTTCCGATGTGTTGTCGGATACAGAAAAATATCATTAAGTTGTTTTGGAACCAACGTCCCCTTTCACAAATAAAAGAACAATGTATCAAGCAAAATGTCCCATTCTTTTTCAAACAATGGGGAGGGGTTAATAAAAAGAAGAACGGAAGATTGTTGAATGGTAGAACATGGGACGAGATGCCTTCAAAATTCTATTATCGACAAGAAGAGTTTGAGCATAACAATCGGCTGCAAGGGACGGCAAACAGCGCGGCGGTTTTTCGAAGTCAGTGCTTCGCATGAAGTCTGGCGGTAATTCTTGGTTGGTTGCTTCTCATGTTTGCCGCCCCTGAGCCTTGCCGTTAGGCAGCTAAAGCTTCTAATAAATACTATTAATGAATTTAGGGAATTTCTTAATTGACAGTCGATTACCTTAAAAAAGAGAATTAGCAGCTGGCAGGCTGTTAAATGAAGAAACCCAAAGAATGGAGAATATCATGCAAAAAGAGACAGAAGACAAAAAAACGAATCATGACGGCTCCGAAAGCAGCGGTCGA
>JAXHTJ010000028.1:0-21323 GCA_034190245.1 Halobacteriota archaeon
ATTTTTGAGGTTGCCTATTATGAATGTGATGTGGTTAAATGGTGCGTTATTAAGGTGATTGGGGAGTTGAGAAGGGGGATATTGGCGAGTAAGTTTTTTTAATGCGACAAAGTCAAGGTAATCATGTCATGTAATCTCGCACCGGCTCACATAGTCAAGAAAGTCTTGTAACACGTACCAGGGATTCACCTGAAATTATCCTAAGTCTTGAAATTTTGTTTAGTCTATAGATAGAGGAAAACAATGGTGCTGAGAAGTGATCGAAAGTTATTGATTTTAAAAAGCTCTTCATATACAATGAACCGCCCATCATCCTCATTAAGTGTGGCGAAAAATGACCGGATGGCTCAACCGAGATGATACCTTTAAGATCACTTGATTCAGGCCCATCAATAGCATGAGCATAGCCAGGTCGACACCAATGCTTCTGCATACTCATGTATAAACATATCACTCTCTTTAAGATGGATCAATAATTGAATGTTTTCGAATTTAACCCTAAATATTATGGTAAAAATATGGAAAATCTAAAATCATGAACGTTAATCTTTGATTTATGTTCGTTAAATTTATATGATATGTCCTACAAAGGCATAGAGGCATAAATGCAAAGAAGATAAGGGCAATCATTGTTTTAGAAAGACCGCAGTTTTCGATACTGGCGATTCTTTCTGTTCTTGCTGGAATATTTCTGGCAGAGAGAGGTGACATAGATGGCATCGATCCGATTCTAACGGCAAAAATTGCTTTTCTCTTCTGGTTTGGAATGTGTGTAGCCCACCCTTTAAACGATTATTATGATAGGGAGACGGATAAAACATTGAGGCCAGAGACTCCAATTGCCCGGGATGAACTGACCTTAAACGAGGTTAAATTTATCATTGTTCTTCACTATGCTATCACGATAATACTGATAGCAGTTTTGCCACCAAACTGGGCATGCCGAACATTTGCAATACTCGGCCTGATCATCACATTCATATACTCCGCCCCGCCAATAAGAACGGCCGGGAGGAGTTTTTTTGGTGGGCTTACCATCTCTTCTGGAATAGTATAGTTGGTATCTTAGGCGGGTGGACTGCCATCATGGGATGGGAGTATAGTCACGCTCTTCTGATCCTCTCCTTGATAGTAACACTTGCCACCGTGGCAGGAAAAAATGTTGCTGACATCGGAGACATAGAAGATGATAGGGAATCTGGGCGTTTAACGTTGCCCATGCAGATAGGGTCCGAAAGAACATATTACCTGTCCGTAGGCTTAGCTTCTTTTATGATCTTTCTTGTCCCTTCATTATATCTCATTGGTAATTTGAATCAATTTTATCTGCTGATCGGGATAATTGCAACATGTATCATGTTCCTTGCCCTCCTAAATTTTCGTAGAGATTTCAGTAAGGGGAGGATATACTCATACATTATTCTGTCGCAGATATTCCTGTTACTTATAGCAACTATGGTGGGCAGTATATGAAGATGAACAGCGAGATTTCAGAAGAAGAGAAGATGATTGTGGAAGCACTTGCAGAAGAGGAGATGGGTATTGGAACTCTCAGGGGTAAATTGAGCTCTTCTGGTATAGATTTAAGGGATGAAAAGATGGGTTCGGTGTTGGAAGAGATAATAGATCATGGTCTTGTTTTTGCCAAACAAGACATGTATTCAATCACGCTTTTGGGTGCATTCGTCTATTCAGGATTGATGGACGAATACGAGTCTATAAGGAAAAGAAAGGACTTATTCGACTTTTTCAGAACAAGGATTCCGGCCACAATTCCAAAAGAGCTGATCTCAAAATTCAGATTCAGCGACGATTTTCAAATCATCGGGCAGCCGGATTTTGTTGACAGAATGGGAGACCTTTTAAACGAGGCGATGAGAATAGCGCCTATTGCCAAAGAAGAGATCCTGGTTGCGGTAGACAGATTTTTCAGGCCAGGTTTTCTTTATCTGATCGGAGTTGTGAGGAACAGACAAAAACTGAGAGGGATATTCTCCGAAACAGAATATAATAAAGATAGTACCTTTGCAAAGATTGCCAAAAAATTTATCAATATGGAACTGAGAGTTGTCGGAATGAAAGGCCAGTCTATAGGTATGTACTGTGTTGATGATAAGTATTGCATGTTCGGTTTCAGGACCATAAAAGACGTTCCAGGTTCCGATGCCCTTATATATTCCGCGGATATAGATTGCATAAAATGGGTCAAAGAAAATTTTGAGTATGTTTGGAAGAATCTCGCAAGTGAAGGATAATCTCATCTATTCGATGGATCTTTAAGGCCCCTCAATCACCTGCTTTACAGACATCATTGGATAATCTAAAGTTTTATCATACGATAGTTTTGCATGTGCCTCAACGGATCCTATTGCTACTATCACTTCAACATCAAGCATCCTGCCCTCAAGCTCGCAGTATCCGAAGCTGTTTATCCTTTCGGCGACCACCTCTTCATCTATCTTCACTCTAATAGATTTTACATGTGGTTGAAGTGAGATGCTCTTCTCGATGGCCTCTTTTAGACTCTTCACCGTTTCAGGGCCAACTGGCGATCCAACAAACTGATGGTAGAGCGCACCAAGCTTGATTCCCGATTCAAATAAAGCTTTTTCTCTGTCGCTTATCATAAAGATCCACTCTTCAAGATCAAAGGACTGACCAGATACAAGATCAGCAGGAGAAACAGAACGGCTGCAATGTGTATATAGTACACAAAGCCGAGATAGTAGAGGATTACAATAATAAGAATTAATGACCCGATCAAGACAGATGCTGCCCTGCTCTCGATCCTTGGATACTTTATCCTGCTTACCATCAGAACCGAGAGTGCCCCAAGCAACACGGATATAAAGATGAAATCTATCCCAAGGAACGGTTGTGCTATCATAAATGTTGCCAGAAATAAACCGCCGGCAGTTATTGGAATACCGACAAATCTTTCACCAGATGACGCTACATTGTACCTTGCAAGTCTGAGCATACCGCAAACAAGATAAGCTGAAGAAAAGGCAGTTATCAGATGAATCGAGTATGATTTGGGTGAGATGGAATAGATGAGGGCAACGGGTGCAACGCCAAAGGAGATCAAGTCCGCGAAAGAGTCGAGGTCTGAACCCAGGACCCCGTGCTCTATCTTTCTTGCCACAATCCCATCGAGCCCATCCACCATAACGGCTATCAATATTAATATTTGAGAGCCGATGATGTCGTTATTTACGGCCATAAATATGGCGATAAGGCCCAGCAGAGCGTTTACTATCGTAAAGATATCGGGCAATGTTACCAGCTTCAGTATGTTCTCACTCAAATGATCAACCTCTCTCTTGTAACCTGAATCCAATCCAATATTAGCAAATATATAACATGCTCTTCACCTAAAAGTTTGCTTGCAGATCCCATCAAAACAATATAGATGCACATCATATATGAACGCAATGGAAGGTGAGGACCCATACGAAAGAATTATAGAAAAGATGAGGGAATACCCAAACGATATTCCGATGGTGGATGGAGAAATTTCTGAAGCTTTCAGGGAGTACATTAAATTATTATTCACCCCCGAGGAAGAAGAGATTGCACAACATCTCGAGGTTAGACCGTTGTCGGTTGGTACAATTTCAAAGCGGCTTGGTAGAGACAGAAGGAAGACCAAAGCAATTTTAGAGGATATGGTGGAAAAAGGGACTATCCAAAATATCGGCGGTTACTCATTGTTCTTATCGGCGGCTCATCTTTTTAATATCGGATTCAAATATTCAAAAGCCCTTGAGAGACTTGGAAAAAAGGGTGCCGAACTTTATCAACAGTTCTTTATCGATGAAAAGTATTACAGACGATACGAGTCCTCTGATGCTGGAACTTCGCTTATGAGGGTTATTCCAATAGATCGATCAATTGATTATCGGTCCGAGATTTCGAATGCTGAAGAGGTTCATAGGATCATTGATGGTTGTATAAAACCCATCGTGATTACCGATTGCCCCTGTAGAAACAGGACAGAAATTTTGGGAATAAGAGAATGTAAGGATAAGTACCCAATAAAGGAATCTTGCTTTCAGTTGGGTGCGTTTGGAAGTTATTTTCTGAAACTGGGCGAGGGAAAAGAGTTATCCATAGAGGAAGCTCACAAATTGGTGGATGAGTTTGCAAAATTGGGGGTTATTTTTACCACTGAAAACATAAAACAAGCGAATCATCAAGTAGTATGTTGTTGCTGCGATTGTTGTTGCAGTTTAATAAGGGGTATGACCCGTTTTAAGGATAAAAATGAAAATTGTGTTGGAAGATCTAATTACATTTCAGAGGTTGATCAAGATCTGTGCAAAGGTTGCGAGCTATGCGAGAAGAGATGTGTTTTCGAAGCAATTACAATAGAAAACGAGAAAGCATCGGTAAAGGCCGAAAAGTGCTATGGTTGTGGCGTTTGTGCTGTCACATGCCCCACTGGTGCCATAAAGGTACATCGGCATGAGCGAACAAGAATACTTGAAAATGCATTTGAGCTTGTGGACACTATTTATAGAGAAAACCGAAGTGGTGGGTAGAAGCGATAAGAGAGATGCAAATGTGAAAGAGCCGTAGAAAAATATATCATTGATAAGTGCAGATTAATATGTGAGAAAAAATCTTTTATTCGAACTGTTTGTAAAAAGAAAAATATAAATGGGGACAACGCTAACAGGGACTGTGACCTTCACGGACTGAACATGGTTGCTTTGTCGGGGGATGTATATGAGATCTGCTGAACTAGTAAACAAGTGTAAAAGTGTTATCTACGATCTTTCAAGAATTGAAGAATGGTGGCTTTTATCGTTTGGCCTCATCCTTTTTGCTTTCATACCCAACATATACAGAATCAACAATGATACGTTAACAACAGGGGATCTGATAGCCTTATTCACCACACCACCATTGTATCTTGCCCTGATCGTAGTCTTTTCTGCACAGATATTCCTCTTTGCGAGCAACAATTACTTCGACAGGCATGTGGATTCCCTGGACGAGTTGAAATGTCAGAGGAACCCGGTTTGCACTGGAGAGGTGACCTCAAAGGAGGTCTGGACATTGCTTGTTGCAACAGCGATAATTCCGCTTGTGGTTTCATGGTTCTTTAATCCCTTTACATTCATCTTCACAGCGTTCACTCTATTTGTATTCTACTTCTATACAGCAGAACCCCTGAGATTCAAAAACAAGATAGGCCTTGATATTCTCAGCCATGGAGTACTAATAAACACATTCCCATATTTCTTCTGCCTGATAGCCTTGGACAATTTTACAAGTGGATCTCTATTCCTTCTCGCCGCACTTATGATGCGGAGTGTCATGGCACAGATGCTTCAAGAGATACGTGATTATGAGATAGATAAGAAAGTGGAGCGAAATACAGTCGTCGCTCTTGGCCAGAAGAGATCTGCCTGGATTGTTTTTAATATATACCTTACACTAACTTTTGGCTCATTTCTCCTTATTGTGTCATATCATTTATTCAACGTGGGCATCTCCTTATTTTATCTGATAGTGCCCTTTTTGTGCATTGCATATAGTCCAACCTTCTACAAACTTATAAATGCAGTGGACTTTGAGTACAGGGACCTCATAGAAACGATGTGGATGGGGCAGGGAAGGACAAACTACTGGATGGGCATCTCCTATGCAGGGCCATTCAGCCTCTACTTTTATATCGTCTATGCCCTCTTAATATAGCTCCGAGCAAGGTATTAAACTGAAGAGAACTTTAGTTTAAGCAATCCTTTCTCCAACTTATCTAGATATCCGACCTCTTTTATTGAAAGAGCCCAACTGCTCGGAACTTCTCCGTAAAATGCTCCTGATATCGCGCCTGACATGCTTGCTATTGTGTCCGTATCACCGCCAAGCTTAACTGCGTTTACCACTGCATCTTTGAAGTCATTTGAAGAGTAAAACAAGGCCACAGCACATGGAACTGACTCATGTGTTTGAATCCCAACGCCAATAACCTCTGAAAGCATACGAATGGGTGTATCAAGGGCAAGTTCTATCATATCGTCAATCTTTGGAAGGTTGGTCGGGACTCCGGATCTTCTACCTTCCATTGCACCTTTTATGCACTCTTCGATGACTTCATCTTTATCAGAGGCGTTGATTGCGGAATTAATTGCAGAGGAGATGCAACAAGCCCCAGAAATGGCAACATCCGTTCCATGTGTAACCTGCGAGGCTTCGACAGTCTCTTCAATAATATTTTTATCACACGCAAGCCCAACTGGCGATGCTCTCATTGCAGCCCCATTTGTTGTTCCAGTCTTCGATTTAAATTTTATATCCTCTTTGAGCATGTAGATGGCATTACTTGTTGTGGGCCCTATCCTTCTAAGTTTATCCTCGTTTGAGATGATCTTTCTTCCGATAGATTCACCTGATACCCCTCTTTGCTCCAGGATACTCTCCGCAACAATTATAGTCAGAATGGTATCATCAGTAATCTCTGGATCCTTAAAGAAACCATCTCCTTTCCATACCTTCTCTATCTGGGTTGCATGTAAACCTTCGAAGGGCTCTCCAAGTGCATCACCAATAGCAAGGCCAATCAAGCATTTCGTATCTATTTGAGCCATGAGGTACGGCCGGTATGGCCAGCTAGCCAATCAGTCCAGAAATGTACCCATAGAAGCCATATGCCCTTACGCCCAACGTTGCGATTCCGAGTTTGAGCCTGCTTCCTATCCTGACACCTTCGTAGGTTATCTCTTCTGCAGCCAGAGCTTCCTGAGTCCTCCCTATAGGATCGCCAGAGTTAATAATGCTGTTTATTGTGCCTTCTGTGGTGTAAATTTTCATCGAGGGTTTTGAGATCTCACCTTCCTGAAATTTTACGACAGCGGCATCCTTGGTTTGGGCTCCAATCGTTAAAACTCCTCCCTCATTAAGGGTAATTTGGGCATTTATCCTCTCATTACCGATCACACTCTTAACGAACCATGGGACTTTCCCGAGATTTGGGTTGTAGCTGGTTTCTACATATCCTTTAAGCTCTTCAAATAGGCCAGACTCCGCAAACTCTTCGACTTCTTCGGTTACTTCTTCCATCGTTTCAGGGTGAACTATAAATTCGATACTATCTATCAACAGGCCGAAATATTGGGCCGATAGCGTGTACTTAGTATCCTCTTCGACCAGAGGTGCCTGGAACTGTACCATACCCTCATCATCCGTATATTTGGAAACGCCATCAAATTCAACTTCTGCACCACCGAGTGGTACCGTCATGGGTTCAGCCATAACGAGTACAGCAAAATCAGTATCTCCTATGACAGGTGATTCTGGAGGCACTATATGCGCGACTTCATCCAGATCTTTCTTGTAAGTGATGTTATCCTCTTTTATGAATTTGCGCAGAAGCTTCTTGTTCTCCTCGGAGAAGGTCAGGTTTGGATTCTGTGCGTCGGTCCAATTGAAATAACCTTCCATCTTGTATGCATTATTCGGGTCCGGAGCCAGATCCTCGAGATAGATCTCCGCGATCTCGTGTGCAGTTGTGTCAGCTATACCGCGAACCACCTGATTGGCAGTGGCACCCGGGCGCTCACTCCGGCTTATATCGACCTGAGATGTCCGATCTCCTGTACGTTGAGCACCATTCCTGACAAATGTAACACCAACTTCTCCGGGTCCATCAGGATTGCATGGAGGAGGCGCCTTTGAGAAGGTTACATCGACTCCTGCCTCATCAAAGTTCTCTTTAATAAGCTCTTCAAGTTTTTTAAGTTGTTCTTCTGTTAAAAAATCAGGAGTTTCCCAGCAAACATTCAGACTAATGCTATCATTAGCGCTTACAGATACTGGTGCTATCGATAGTACCATTGAGACAACTACGGCCAAAATCAGAAATTTAGATGTCCACATGGTCCTCCATATATTCCAACCCATCATAAAAAGCTTTCGCTAAGCCTGATATTTTTAAAGGCCCCTCGGTAAGCTTTAAGGAGCATAGCAGCGATCCAGAGTTCCCAAGGGCTCTCGCACCTCAGTACAGTAAGGAACGCTGACGGGCTTATCGTCTGAGTTCGGAAAGGGATCAGGAGTTTCCCCGCCGCTATGGCCGCTATACTCTCTTCCTAATCTGCCTTATCTCCTATTATGTCTTTCGTTTAAAAAGATTTCTATATCCGTATTTGCGCTCAAAGATGTGAAGCTGCTCTTTTGTCCCTGCTACAAATAACTCGGCATTCTCATTTATAACGACACTCGGCCCGGGGTTTGCAATGAAGTTATTATCTTCTTCTAAACCAACGATGGTACAACCTGTCTCCGTTCGGATACTCAGAAAACCAAGATTTTTGTCTAAAAGTTCATCTTTAGCTTTATACACTCCGAGTATGAGCTTCTCGGTCAGCTTGACCTTGCCTTCCCTATTTAATGCTATGGTTCTTGCAAGCATTTTACCACCGATTGATGAAAGCGAAAATGCGGTATCTGCTCCCGCGTCATTTAGCTTATCTACAGTACTTACGGAGTTTGCACGGGATATAATTCTGATCGTGGGACTCAATCTCCTTGCAATTATGGTGGCATAAATATTCAGACTGTCTTCGTTTAGTGCAACTATGAATGTGGATGCTTTGTCTATTCCGGCATCCTTTAACACCCCCTCATCCGTGGCGCTACCAACAATTAAATTTGCTCCATCTCTTTTTTTGCACTCATCCTCAACGTCGCGTATATCAACTATCGTGTAATCGACACCCTTTTTATGTAGTATGCTTGCAACCTGCCTGCCAACATCTCCGTAACCTGCTAGGATATACAATCCACGGTCTTTTCTAGGTCCCTTCTTTGTCAGTTCATCCAGCCTGCTCAACTGCTCTTCAGAGCCTATTGAAAATAGGGTGCTTTCTTCCTCGATGACGATTTCAGGATCCGGGTTCAGAATGATACTGTCGTCTTTCTTTATGCCAAGTATGCTTGCACCTGTTTTTCTCCTTACTTCGTTCTCTTCTATACTTTTTCCTATGAGATCGCAACCAGAGTGAACCAAAACCTCTTCAAAGATCAATTCAGGATGCACCCCATAGACTTCCATAGTCTCATAAACCAGTGGAGATAGTGCCTGTCTTCCCATATAACTGCCCAACAACTGTTTGGGGGAGAGCACAGTCGTTGCCCCAACATATGTCAGGTACTTCTCCATAGCGATATCATCAACAAGTGCCATCATTTTTGCACTGCTCAACTTGGAAGCCGTAAGAATTATGTTGGCATCAATTTCACTTCCTTTATTAGCGACAAGCGTTCTTGATCTTGAAATACAGGCATTTTCCAAAACAGATCTATCGCTCGGATCTCCGTATATGCAGGGTATATTCTGCTCGATCAACTCTCGTATAGTCCGATCATCGTCATCGATAAGCACAAACTTATCATTCAAAGATGTCAGCTCTTCTATCAAGGTTTCAACAAGCGCATTGTATCCGCATATGATGATGTGTCCGGACATATCGACCCGGATTGGTAATCGTCTGATTCTTTTTTCGAGGAGGGGTGTCAGCACCAGCGGGAAGAAGACGAAGATTGCACCGATCCCCGAAGAGATTATCACTATGACAAGTAACTTACCAATTGGGGTTACCGGATAAATTTCCCCATATCCCAGAGTTGTTATGGTCTGAACGACCCAATAGATGGCCGTTATTACATCCCTATCTGTACCGCTAAACTCATCACGCAGGTAGAGAAATATAGCGGTGTAAGCCAGTACCAAATTTATTATTCCGATGAAGTAGGAGACAATTGGATTTATCTTCCTCTGTTTCGATCTCATTTTTCCAATTTATTTCCAAGATGAAAGCCGCAGTATGGACAGTTGTTCCATGATGGTTCGGTCTTCTCTTTACATTGTGGACAGATATTCTTTTCGACTTTTGCCCCGCAGTGCGGACAAAAATCAAAATTGATAGATACTTTCTTACCGCAACTGAGACAACTTCTTTCTTCAACTGAAATTACGCCTTCGGATACTTCACCTTCATTTAACCTGATCACGTTCCTATTATCGGCAATAAACACATCGGAAATTGGTTCTTCAGCTGTAGACACTCCAAGTTTATCAAGCATCGATTGAGCTTCTTTTTTTATCATTGGTACCTCATTTGGGTCTGCAATTATGCTTCTGAGAATAGAGGTGAAATCCCCAATGAAAACCGGGTCCTCAGACCTTAGATCTGACAGATCTATGCCTTTGTTATCCATAGTCATAGATAGGTAACGTATTGTGACATACTTGGTGGACTGCAAGCCACATTTCAGTTTATCCAGAATTTCGCTCTTTTCCTCGGGTCCCAAGATGACATTGCCCATCGTCCCGAATCCCCCAAATTAATCTTCTAATTAATACCTTATATCATTTTCTTCCAGGTTTTACGAATCCTCTTTAAGTTTAAGTTCTTGAAGTTTCCTCTCTCTTTCTTTTTGAAGATCTTTCAACGCCACTATCAGGTCTTCACTCGGCTGCAATCCTGTGATCGACCATAAAATCTCTATGTCATTGACCCTCTCACGCTCGATCAACCATCTATAGACCGAATGCACAAACTCATCATCCAACTCGGGTTTTATCCCCGTGACATTGTAAAGTATCCTCACCTTCTCGGCAAAACCCAATGACCTATCATCTATCAATTTTTTATAACTCTTCTGGAGGTCTCTCTGATCCAGAATCGGCCTTATCTTCGTTAGCCTCTGGAGTGTTCCGATACCAAGAATAAGTCCCCTCTGCATCAATCGTTCATACTTTGACTGCACTATCTCGTCCAATATCTTCCAGACCACTCTATGCTCATCCCCGGTTGAGTTCTTCAGAAGATCCACAAGGTAAACTATCTTTTCTGTTTCTGTTTTTGGTTCGATCATTTCAAGAATATGCTCTATGTCCATTCTAAACCCATTAGGAAGAGATATGCCGATCAGATACATTCATCTATTGATGGCGCAGGTATATAAAGTGGGGTTTTCATGACTGTCTCAAAAGGTGAGCTATTATATTATATCTTCGAATCGGAGGAAGGAGTTACTGTAGATGATGCGGCGAACTGGTATGGAGTGGATAAAGATGATATGAAAGCAAAACTGGAGAAATTTTGTGAAGAGGGGCTTGTGGATAAGAAGGAGAAATGGAGAGGCATGATCTACACAATAACTGATAAGGGTTTTAAAGAATTGCAGTACTATGTAATATAAACATAAACCCACAAAAGAAAATATTTTATCATGGTACTCGCATCTAAGTACCTATCCACAACATATGGCCGGGGTGGGGTAGCTTGGTCATCCTATGGGACTGTGGATCCCACGACCCGGGTTCGAATCCCGGTTCCGGCCCTTTATCATCTTCGCAGATTACTGCTATCCAGAAACTCGCGATATCTGTACATGTTAAATATGCTCTTGGCAGCCCTGTCTATAGTAGGATAGACGGCAATACCGGCATTTTGAAAAGTCTCTTGCAGCTTCTCTCTCTCCTCGGTGAATCGTGTGGCCGGTAGGGCTATCATGAAGGGTTTTTTCTTCTCATCCTGAGTATATCTATGAGATTCTATGACATTTCTTATGAACTCGCTATATAGCTCCTCATTTCTTGTTCTAGTGTACGTAGCGCTTATCTCGAGCATGAGCGAATTTATATTCTCTTCGGAGGCTATGATCTTCACAACTGTCAGGAGACCATTGGGCCCAAAATAGGAGTAGTAACTGTCAAGAGGATTCTTTATGCCCCCTCCTACCGAAGCCGTCACCTTCTCAAGCTCCTTCATCGTCCTCTCACTGAAGATCGGCACATTCAGCCCCATCTCTATGCATGCATCTGTTTGTATCACACTGGAGCCACCCGAAAAGGTGATCATTGAGATATTCTTTCCTTCCGGAAGCGGACAGTAAGAAATTGCCAGAGTCGTGTCCAGTAGCTCCTCGATGCTCTTTACAGGAATCACACCTGTCTGAGAGAATAGGGCATTCCATATCTCTGTAGAGCCAGCTAACGACCCCGTGTGAGATGATGCCGATCTTGCCCCATCCTTTGTTCTACCACCTTTTAGGACGACTGTTGGTTTTTTGACCGTTACCTTCTTGAGCGACTCCATAAACTTCCTGCCATCTTTAATGCCCTCTATATATACGAGGATTACCTTTGTCTTCGGATCGACTCCAAGATACTCGATAAAATCCGAACTCTCCAGGTCAATACCATTGCCGTAGCTGATCACCTTGCTGAATTTGAGGCCTCTCAGCATGCCGGTGAGTGGAACATGCTCAGCGTGAGCACCGCTCTGTGAAACAAAACCGATATCTCCGCTCTCCTTTGAGAGGCCGGGTATGAAAGCCATTCCACTCTCAGGACAGTAAATGCCCATGCAGTTGGGGCCGATTATCCTCAACTTACCATCCGCAATCTTTAAGAGCTCCTCCTCCAATCTCTTGCCTTCCTCTTTTCCGCTCTCACTGAAACCTGATGTGAATATATGCACGGCCTTTACACCCTTCTTCACACAATCCTTAAGCACATCCGGGGTGTATCTTGCAGGAACAGAGAATATCACATAATCCACTGGCTCTTCTACCTCTAAAATGCTGGGATAACACTTTAGACCAAAAACTTCCTGTCGGTTAGGATTTACGAGAAAAAGTTTTCCTTTGTATTCAGGCTCCAGAAGAGGTTTTATAAAAAAAGGAGTCTCTGGAGAAGCTCCAATAATTGCAACGGATTTTGGATAGAATATCTCATCAAATTGCATAGCTTCTTTGATCACTCAATTTTATAATAAATGTTTCTATTGTAAAGGCTTATATAGAAGTTAAGTTAATAGTAAATGCTGATGTCTTAATATGCACCCCGTATACTTATATATGATAAATGCAATAACATCTGATGAGGGGATGAAATGAAATTATTTGTAGTCGGTTTTGGACAAGCTGGAGGAAAGATAGCTGATCTCTTTACTGAGTATGATTTAAGGACCAAGCAGAATAGTATTGTACGTTCAATAGCTATTAATACTGCAAAATCAGATCTTATGGGTCTTTGTACTATCCCGATGGAGGATAGACTACTGATCGGTCAGGCATTATCAAAGGGGCATGGTGTAGGAGCCAACAATGAGATGGGTGCAAAAGTAGCCGCAGAAGACCTTTATACAATACAAAGTGCTGTTGACAAAAGAGGTACACATGAGACTGATGCATTTTTGGTGATAGCAGGATTGGGAGGAGGTACAGGATCCGGAGGTGCCCCTGTGCTTGCTCGCAGGTTGAAAGAGCTATATGCCGAACCGGTTTACGGATTGGGGATCTTACCGGCAAATGATGAAGGTTCGCTTTACACTTTGAACGCGGCCAGAAGTTTCATGACATTTGTTAACGAGGTAGATAACCTCTTTTTATTTGATAACGATGCCTGGAAGAAAGAGGGTGAGACTTTAAGCGAGGCATACAAATTTATGAACGAAGAGATAGTGAGGCGGTTTGGTGTCATGCTTGGTGCTGGTGAATCGATAAAGACCACAGATGATGTCGGAGATCTGGTGCTCGATGCTTCGGAGATCATGAACACGCTTGGATCTGGTGGAATCGCCACAATCGGTTATGCGGTCGAGGAGCTTGTAGCGAATAAGGGATTTTTCAACCAGGTCAAAAATGTTGTCTTCAAGAGGAACAGGGGATCCATAGACCGGTTGGATACAACCACAAGGATCACATCACTTGTTAGAAGAGCAGCTATGGGAAGGTTGACCGTACCTTGCGATGTAAAAACTGCCGAAAAAGCGCTCGTTCTTGTGGCAGGTCCACCCGAGGAGTTGAACAGGATGGGTATAGAGAAAGCAAGGGTCTGGGTGGAACAGCTTATAGAAGGTACCGAAGTTAGAGGTGGGGATTATCCCATTCCGGGCAGCAGATATGTGGCCGGAACAGTGCTCTTTTCAGGGATTTCAGACATTCCAAGGATAAAAGAACTTCAGCAAGCTGCGGTTGAAGCACAGGAGAAGATCAAGGACTTTTCTACCAAGAAAGAAGAGAAGTTTGAAGATCTAATGAAGGCAGATGACTCGCTAAAGCCGCTATTTTAATTGGTGAAAAGATGAAGAAGATTACAATTACAATAATAACCTTTCTCCTGGTGTTCTCCCTCTTAACACCAAACGTTCTTGCAAAATCGAATTTTGAAGAAACATACAGAAGCGATGTTCCTGATACCGCTGGTGTTAATGAACTGGTGAATATAAGGATAGTCCTGGAAGAAGTGAGTTCACAGTTGACTACACAGACGAATTTAACATTTACGACCGCATTGAAGGATCCAACATGGAATTTCAGATTCGTTGGCTTTAATGCTGAGACTACAAAAGCAGGTAGCAGAGAAGAAGTTAAAGTAACATTCAATCATACTTTCTACGACAATATCACTATCAGTCTCACAGGGGTTTCTCCTACCTATGAAAAGAGGAAGACCATCCTCCTTATGGATATTGAACAGAACGAGACTGATGGTAATATTAAGGTAATAAAATCCATCTGGCTGGATATAACCACCGGAGATATTGAAGATGTGAGAAATGCAATTGAAGAAGCCAAGGAAGCTATTGATGGTGCAAATGAGACGATGGTAAATGCTTCAGGTATAGGTGTAAACGTAAACGATGCTTCTGTTAAGCTTGACCTTGCAAAATGGCACCTGGGAGAGTCTAACAGGCTTTATACCGCAGAAGATACCGAATCCTCCCTTAAGTACGCCATTTATGCGCGCGATAATGCAACAGATGCCCTCAACCTCACAAATATCAAGATAACCGAGTTTGAAGAGCATCAAGATTTTATTGAATTGAGGAACTATGGAATAATGATCGGTACCATAATGGCTGTGGTCATAGTTGTTGTGATGCTATACAGGGGAAGAGCTTGGGATAAGCTTGGGCGGTAGAAGTAGGTTTGATCAGCCTTTTCTCAGTGAGAAACCTCTCTTGCACCCCTCTTTTAATTCTTTTGTCAGTTGGGACACTCTTGATTCTACCTCTTCTCCCTTTGCTATGATATCAACATAAGCAGACCCTACAATAACCCCATCTGCTCCGGCCCCAATCACCGCTTCAGCATGCTCCTTTTTTGATATTCCAAATCCAACCGCTTTTGGTATCTTCACATCCGACAATCGCTTAAGTAAACTCTCTGTTGATTCAGAAACGTCTCTTCTCGCACCGGTTACGCCCAATCTTGAGATGAGATACAAAAAACCTGATGCATCTTTAAGTGTCTTTTTTATCCTTTCATCTGTTGTGGTTGGAGCGATAAAATAGATGAGATCGACACCATGCTCTCTGCAGCTTTTGGCGAGATCGCCTGATTCTTCTATCGGTAGATCAGGAACGATTATCCCGCTTAGGTTGGAAGTAACGCAGTTGGAAACAAATCTATCTATGCCTCTCTTAAAGATCAGATTATAGTATGTCATAACAAGCAGGGGCAAGTCAACATCCAGACTTCCGACCAACTCAAAGTACAGATCGGGAGTCATTCCGGCATTCAACGCTCTATCTATTCCGTTTTGTATCGTAGGACCATCAGCGATCGGATCTGAGAAAGGAAGTCCAAGCTCGATCATGTCAACGCCACCGTTGGCAAGTGCTGAAACAACCTTTTCTGTCTCTTCAATGGACGGGTCTCCCGCACAGATATAAGAGATGAGCGCACCTTCCCCTCTCTTTTCCGTCCTTTCGAATGCCTCAGCTATCGTTCTCATGGTAGTGCTCCCTCTAGTCTTGATACACTATCGACGTCCTTGTCACCTCTTCCTGAGATGTTTATCACAACCAGATCTCCCAGCTCATCACATCTCTTCAATGCGTAAGCAACCGCGTGGGCTGATTCGAGTGCAGGAATTATTCCTTCGTACCTGCTCAGTTTATGAAATCCATCAAGAGCTTCTTTATCTGAGATGCTGGCATTTTTTAATCTCCCAATCTCTGACAGGTACGCAAGTTCAGGACCCACACCGGAATAGTCCAGTCCAGCGGCAATAGAATGGGATTCAAGTATCTGCCCATCTTGATTCTGAAGTATCTTTGTTCTTGCCCCATGAAGTATCCCTTCCTCCCCTTCACAAAGCGAAGCTGAATGGTAGGCTGTATTTTCAGTCTTCTTAAGCCCCTCGCCTCCTGCTTCTATCGCGAAGAGATTGACATCTTCATCTATGAACGGATGAAATATTCCGATGCTGTTGCTACCACCACCAGTGCAGGCAACGATAGAATCCGGCAAACGCCCTTCAAACTTCAGTATCTGCTCCTTTGTTTCCGTACCTATTATGCTCTGAAGGTCTCTTACGATCGTTGGATAGGGGTGAGGTCCGACCACAGAACCGATGAGATAGTACGTATCTTTCACGTTCGCCACCCAGTCTCTCAAGGCCTCGTTTATCGCATCTTTAAGAGTCTTCGATCCGGTCTCAACCGGTATTACATTTGTCCCCATCAGTTTCATCCTGTAAACGTTCATCTTCTGGCGCTCTATATCCTTTGCGCCCATGTATACCTCGGTCTTAAGCCCCAGCATCGCACCCGCTATAGCGGTTGCCGTACCGTGTTGTCCCGCACCAGTCTCCGCTATTATCCTGCTCTTACCCATATACTTTGCCAGCAGAGCCTGACCCAGGGTATTGTTCAGTTTGTGTGCACCTCCATGCACAAGATCCTCCCTCTTCAGATAGATCTTAACGCCGTACTCCTTGCTGATTCTTCTGGCATTGTAAAGCGGGGTTGGTCTACCAGCAAACTCTCTCAGATAAAAATCGAGCTCCTTTTTAAAACCCTGATCTTTTCTATACATCTCATATCCTTCTATGAGCTCCTCGATTGCAGGCATCAATATCTCTGGTACGAATTGGCCACCGTATCTATCGAATTTTCCTTCCATTTCACAACCTATTTACCATGGGAAATCATAAACATTTGTAATTCAAAAAATCCAGGGGGAGTCGAATGGGATTATTGATATGTTTTGACCTGGAGGGGCCTTTGTCTCCACAAGACAACGCTTACGAGGTGATGTCGCTTGCATGTGGTGGAGATAAGATCTTTGAGGTTTTGAGTTTTTATGATGACATGCTAACGCTCGAGGGCAGGGCGGGATACGAGCCAGGTGATACATTGGCACTGATCGTCCCTTTCCTTCTGCTTCATGGTATTACTGTTGACGACATAAGAAGAGTTTCAGACCGTGCAAAGATTGTTGGCGGTGCCCGGGAATTGGTCTCACTCTTAAAAGAGGATGGTTACGACGTACATATAATTTCAACGAGCTATGAACAGCATGCCCACAACGTCGGCAGAAGGATAGGTGTTGAGAAGGAGAATATCGCATGCACCAAACTCAACCTTTCAGAGTTGAAAGGAAAGTTAAAAAAGAGCGATTTCTCTTCGATTAAGCAAGTAGAGGAGGATATAAAAAGCTTCAGTTTACCCGATGATCAATCGAAGATATTTAAATGTCTGGACGAATTCTTTTTTGAGGATCTTAAAAGCTCTCTTGATGTCTTTTCTGAAGTAAGGGTAGTTGGTGGGGAGAGGAAGGTTGAAGAGATGCTTAAGATAGCTGATAAAGATAAAGTCAGCCTCGATGAGATCATCGTGGTTGGAGACAGTATAACAGACTACAAGATGCTTGGAAGAGTAAAGGAAGAGGGCGGAATTGCAGTGGTATTCAATGGGAACGAATATGCAGTTCCGTATGCCAACATCGGACTTGCCACAATTGATATCAGATTTTTGCAGATCTTGAAGGGCCTTGATACGGACTCAGCAATAGACCTTGCAGGTGGATGGGAGAGAGATAGGAGTATTTTTGCGAGGGATCCGGGAAGCATCCCGGGTGCAACAGAGGATCTTAGGAAGTTATGCAACGGCATTTCAGACGATTATTTCCCTTATTTTCACAGCATGAAAGATGCTGATGATGCCAAGATTAAAGATGTAGTAAATATCCATAAGAGGTTCAGAAAGGCTGTGAGAGGAGAGGCTGCAAAACTCGGGTGAGAGTTATACGGTAGATCTTAGCTCTACTTTCCAGGTTGTGCTCTTAGAATATCCCCACTTCTCAATTTTAAGTGACTCGCATTCTTCTGAGAGGATTCCGAGATTCGTACCAACCTCTTTAGGACTTAATCCTAGGTCCTGGGCGATATATTTTGATTTAAAATAACGCTTACCCTTATCCAATCCGTCAATAAGATAGACCAAAATTTTATCCCTAATGCCACTTTCATTCAATAATTTTTTAGACATTATAATACCTACTTTAGTTCAGATTAATATAAAATTTTTGTTAACCAAATTTTAGGTGGTGCCCCACACGCACAATGTGAAAAAAATTAGCCTTCCCCTCTATAATCTGACGTGGGAGACACCAACCTTTGTAGTTCCAGTAATGCCGAAGAAGGTAAGTTTTCAATACCGGCCATTAACTGCTCAAGAGTTCCATCGATGTCGTTTTTATCATCCATTGAGACTCTCACCAACCATGAGAGTATACATGATGGATACATCCTCTCAGGCCTACCCCGAGATAATTTGGGCATTTTGCAAAAAAATAATGGTTGCAGTCTGTTAAATCCTCCATCTTTCATTTAAATCCCCTCGGGATAACTTACTCCTAATTATATAATTAATATCTATTATGATATAAAATTTTGGGTTGGAAGTCACAAACTTAAAACAAATTTAGCGTTCTGGAATTGTAAACTTATCCCCGATCGCATACTTGTACCCTTGCTCTGTCAGAAAGATCTGTCTCTTCGAAGAGAAATCCTGATCTTTTGTATCCCTCGTCACAATCGAGTAGAAATGAGCCATAGAACCATCTTTCTTCGGTCTTAGAATCCTGCCAAGGCGCTGAGCTTCTTCCTGCCTTGAGCCGAAAGTCCCTGAGACTTGAATGGCGACATTGGCATCTGGAAGATCGATGGCAAAGTTAGCAACCTTCGAGACAACGAGTAGATCGATCTCGCCATTTCTGAACCTATCATACAACTCTCTTCTTTCCTTGTTTTGCGTTTTTCCAGTAAGTAGCGGTGCGTTTACAATTTTAGCAATTCCAGATAGCTGGTCTATGTACATGCCGATCACCAGCATTTTGTCCCCCCTGCCTCTATGATAATTCACTACCTCTTTAACCAGGTCAGTCTTCAGAGGATTCTCAGCCGATATCCTGTACTTCTGCCTGTCCGACGCCATAGCGTATTTAAGTCTAAACTCTTCCGGCATCGGAATTCTGATCTCATTGCAGATCGCTTCCGCAATCCAACCCTGTTTTTCTAAATCTTTCCAGGGAGCATCATACTTTTTAGGACCGATTAAGGAGAAGACATCCTTCTCTTTTCCATCCTCTCTTACCAGTGTAGCAGTCAGACCCAGACGCCTGACAGATTGGATCTCCGATGTGATCCTGAATATAGGTGCTGGTAATAGGTGAACTTCGTCGTATATTATCAATCCCCAATTCTTCTCGTTGAATAACGTCAGATGTGTAAAAACATCATCTTTTGATTTACGGGATAATATCTGGTAAGTGGCCAGAGTTATCGGCTTAATCTCTTTAACATCGCCAGAATACTCCCCGATATCATCTCTTGGTATCGTCGTTTTATCGGTTAGTTCATCCATCCATTGTCTCACCGCTATAACACTCGGGCATATGACCAGGGTATGGCATTTCAGTTTTGCCATAATACCCATCCCTATCATAGTCTTTCCGGCACCACATGGCAGGACGATGGTGCCACTTCCCCCATAGACGCCTCCATCGGCATAAAATGCAGAAATGGCGTCATTTTGGTACTGACGCAAAACAAAAGGCAGACCCTCGCTGGTCACATCAATCAGATCAATTGACAGAAAATCGCCAGTTATATAACCT
Source organism: Halobacteriota archaeon (assembly GCA_034190245.1). GTDB lineage: Archaea > Halobacteriota > Syntropharchaeia > DAOWMC01 > DAOWMC01 > JAXHTJ01. Next base: position 19,933 of record JAXHTJ010000028.1, read on the forward strand.
GCAAGATCTTTTGCAGGGAAGCCAAGCTCGGTCAAAGCCTGTTTTAAGTGTCCTCTCATCTCTTTTTTTATTTCGAGCCTATTTTCATCTATCTTTCCTCGCAAAAATTGCTTTGCCTTCTTATTGTTCCGTACCTCTTCGATCAGATTGGGATCTTCGCAGATCAGTACCAAAGATTCACCATCTTTTTTCAGAATTAACCGCCCATACCTGGAGACATAGTCGATAATATCCGTGCGAACGTTCTCTGGAATCTCGTATTTATTGTAATCCTCGAGAGCATCTAAAATCTGCTCCGAAGTCATACCTGCGGCAGCTGCATTCCATAAAGATAGATTTGTAATCTTGTATGTATGTATATGCTCTGGACTCTTTACAAGCTCGGCGAACATCCCCACTGCATCGCGTGCTTCTTCATAACATGGGTTGTCCACTTCAAGCAAGATCGATCTATCGCTCTGCACAATCAAAGGATTCTTCTGTGACTTCTTCTTGAGGGGCGTAAACAACATGAACCATCTCCTATTGATATGAACTAAATTTTAATAAAGTAGATAATTGTGCGCAGAGAACTTAAATGTTAGCCGAGTTTAAAGTTGACCTTGAGAGGACCCCCTCAAAAATCAGCAATTGACGATAATTTTATATATGGTTAAAAACAGTTTTTTTGGTACTGTCCTGATATACACCGCATAATGATACATTAAAAATCGTTCCAACTCCAGATGTGATCTGTTACTCCATCTAACATAGCCGGTGAAAATCCCCTCTTAAACTCATTTATGAAATTCCGGTAGAACTGAAATACTTCAATTGAACATTCCAATCTCCGCCTCTTTTTTGAAAAACATTTGGTCTTTCGCACCAGTCTACCGATTCTTTCTCGGAGTATACCATTGAAGTTCTCGACATCAGTGGTTTCTATATCTCCGGGGTCCGGATTCCCATAGATTATCCTTTTCTCTTTCTTTATCGACCACTCTTCCTTTATCCCTGATCTTTATAATCTGTCCGTAATTGATACAGGTCTCATCGTAGTAATCCGGTAGAATGTGGGTATAGTCATCGTTTCCATCAGTGAATATCTCGATTTTGTTATCAGGAAATGGAAGCTCTGTTCTCTCGAATAGCATCTTTATTATCCTTTCACAGGTCTCTTGTGTCCATTTCCCGGAAGCAATGCCACAAAAAAGTAAGTGCTCCGCTTTACGCATGTGTATGTCCAGCAGTCACCTTATTCATACCAATCTGGGCTGCTTCGCTCAACCTTTTTTTTAGTTTTTTTAACCGTGGTCCAGAACTCATCGCATTCGAATGGGGTGAACTCAAGTTCTCGTATGAGGTACTCATTCATCTGCTCGGCATGCTCGGCCATATCCTCAAGCAATCTT
>JAXHTJ010000277.1:0-1471 GCA_034190245.1 Halobacteriota archaeon
GAAGTGCGGTTTGTGCTCTTCAGTGATAGGGATTATGAGATCTACAGAAGGGCCCTTGAAGGGATGAATGTCAGATGAAGCTCGTAGTTTATGACCTCGAAGGAGTCCTTGTAGATCACAGAAGCATCTGGATCGATATCAGTGAGATCACCGGAACTTCCGAGATGAATATGATACATAGGGAGAGATACCTCAGTGGGGAGATAACGTATAAGGAATGGTCGGATATTGTAGTCGGTTCGTGGAATGGATTCGAGTTGAAGAAGATAGAAGAGCTAGTGGAAAAGGCACCCATTATGAGTGGTGCAAAAGAGACGATTGAAAAATTGAGAGGGTACGGTTTTAAACAGGGGATCATAAGTAACAGTATCTCCTTTCTTACAGAAAATGTTGGCGAGCTTCTCGGAATTGATACCAACTATATTACAGCCAACGTACTCCTCGTGAAGTGTAGAGTGCTCACGGGAAGTATCAGTTCATACCATGGATGGGGCGATAAAGTGAAGACGCTGAGAAGATATGCAAAAAGCCTGGAAATTCCGATGAAGGATACCATAGCTGTCGGAGATGACATCAACGATATCGAGATGATCAAGGAATCGGGCCTGGGTATCGCATTCAACCCAAAGAGCACCCTACTGGAAGAAGCAGCCGATGTTGTTATTAGAGAGAAGGATCTAAGAGGTATATTACCCTACATACTGGACTAGTGAGAGTGCCTTCCGATGAAAAGAATTATGACACCAGATCGAATCGACGAGGACTTTGATTATGACCTCAGTCTTCGTCCAAAGAATTTTGATATATTCATTGGGCAATCAAAGGTCAAGGATACTCTGAAGATATTTGCCGATGCTGCAAAGAATAGGGGAGAAGCTCTCGATCATGTTCTACTTCATGGCCCACCTGGACTGGGAAAGACCACTCTTGCCCACATCATTGCAAACGAGATGGGAGTTAGCATAGTAACGACATCAGGTCCTGCAATAGAACGTCAGGGGGATCTTGCAGCAATTCTTACCAATCTGGAAGAAGGTGACGTGCTATTCATTGACGAGATACATAGATTGAACCGAACTGTAGAGGAGATGCTGTACCCTGCAATGGAGGACTTTGCACTTGATATAATCATAGGAAAAGGACCCAGTGCGCGCTGTATAAGGCTTGATCTTCCAAGGTTCACACTTGTGGGGGCTACAACGAGAGCAGGACTTATCACCTCTCCCTTAAGAAACAGATTTGGAATAGTAAGCCATCTCGACTTCTACGAGGCTAGTGAGATCGAAGCTATTGTGAATCGATCGTGTCAAGTCCTTAGAGTGAGTAGTAATTCTGAGGGTGCAAAAGAGATAGCAATGAGATCGAGAGGAACACCGAGAGTTGCCAATCGTTTACTCAGGCGTGTAAGAGATTACGCCGAGGTTAAAGCAGATGGTGTTATCACAAAAGAGGTAGCAGATAAAGCACTCAC
>JAXHTJ010000278.1:0-1470 GCA_034190245.1 Halobacteriota archaeon
GAAGAGGTAGAAGACATTCCCAGGTCATCTGCGGGTTCACATACCGTGGTTCGGTCTCTGATTGAAAGAGCGTAACCGATTGTTAAAACCATATCTTAGAGGGGCAAATATTCTCAGGGATTTTTGTCCCAATGTTTTTCTTAGCATACCATATCTATTGTAAAATCCACCAAAGTATAATTTCAACACATTTAAATATATTTGTATAATAACATACTCTAATATCAAATAAAAATGTGATAAAATTTAAGTAGAGATGTTTATAGAGGTGTGAATAGCGTATGATATCTTTTAGCGAAATAAAAGATGGCTTGAGGATGCTTGTATGGATCCGGGAACTAATGAAAGAGCAGAGACTTTTAGCAAAGGATTACCGCAAACTTCAGGATGAGCGACTCAGGGCTTTGGTCACCCATGCATATGAAAACGTCGATTTCTATCGTGAGAAGTATGATGCGGCAGGAGTTACGCCAGATGATATAAAATCAGTAGAAGATATTGGAAAACTCCCGATAGTTACAAAAGACGATCTCAAAAAAAATACGCCGATACTTGCAAGAAACATAGACCCACAGGACTGTGAGATAAGTGCAACTTCTGGCTCGACAGGATCTCCCATTGAGATATACCATGAGAAGGAGAGTCCATGGGCCCTTCCATACCCGTCTGGAATAATGCCGAAACTTGCAAGATCATTCTTTGAGAGCGGGGGAAAAATAAAGATGATGACCATCTTTGTAACTCCTGATGAGGCCGTTGAATCTCAAGTAATCGGGCTTCTGAAAGGCATGCCCAGGTCCAGAGCGTTACATATTAAGGGTGTGGACGCTCTCGATGACCCCCAGGTTCATTTGGATGCTATCATGGAGTTCAAACCAAATCTTCTCACCACATATCCAAGCGTTCTCAAGAATATTGCAATCTTATGCAAGGAACAAGGAATAGTTCCGCCACAACCAAATGTATTACCTCTATCCTCCGAGGTTCTGGACAGTCACACAAAAAAGATAATCACGGAAGTCTTCAAAGGTGATTTAATGAATGCATACGGTGCTACTGAAGTCGAAGTAATTGCAATCGAATGTATGAAACACGAAGGGATGCATGTTCAATGTGGCAATGTAGTGCTCGAGCTCCTCAAAGATGGAGAGCCAGTTCCACCAGGAGAGCCAGGAGAAGTGGTGGTTACAAACCTGAGAAACAGAGCAACACCGATAATACGTTATTCCGGGCTTGGAGATTTTGCCGCACTCAGTCCCAAAAAGTGTTCTTGTGGCTATGCACTTCCACTTTTGGAGCAGGTTGATGGACGTAAAGCAGACTCGATTGTATTATCTGATAAAAGCATAATCCATCCCTTCAATTTGACGCTTGCTCTGGAGCATGTTCCTTCAATAGCCAAATTTCAGGTAATTCAGGAGACTGAGGATAGGGTAAAGGTACTGGTCGTTGCAGAAAGCAGCCAGGATA
>JAXHTJ010000279.1:0-1458 GCA_034190245.1 Halobacteriota archaeon
GATCTGTCGTAAATAGGGAAGTTTACGATAATTTTGAAATATTCCAAAATAAAATCAACGTCTTCTTCCAATTCCAGGTCCAATGACAACTGCATCAAAATCGCCCCAAAATCACGCCCTCTCATATTGATCCCCATAAACCACAATATTCTCTGATTTAGCGACCACTTTGCCCTTCTTTTTTAGTATCTTCTCGATCTCTGACGATTTTTTGCCCTTTATCTTCTTTAGATCCTCAGAGGAAAAATCAACAATTGCCTTGGCAAAATCAACAAGGGATACTACATCGTTCTTCTCAAATTTCCCTTCTACTTCAATGATCCCCGATGGTAGTAGACTTTTACTTTCAAAGATGGCCTTCTTTGCTCCTTCGTCTATGACAATCCTGCCCTTCTCCTTCGAGTGCAGTATCCATGTCTCTTTGTTCGATAGCTTCTTTTCCCCAAGAAACATCGTTCCAAGCTCTTCTCCCCCCGCTACCCTGATGATTACGTTTTCTTCTCTGCCGTTGACGATGGCCATATTACAGCCGGCGTTCATGCATATCTTTGCAGCTTCAAGTTTTGTCACCATCCCTCCAACAGATAACGGAGAGCTCTTCTTACTCGCCATCCTCTCGATATCTTTTGTTATCTGCGTCACTGTACCGATCAGATTGGCATCATCACTTCTTTTAGGGTCCTTATCATAGAGGCCATCGATATCGGAAAGAATGATCAAAAGATCCGCCTCAACTCCAGAACCAACCATTGCAGATAGCTTATCGTTATCGCCAAAGGTCTCTGTTATCTCGTCTGTCGCAAGTACGTCATTCTCATTTATCACAGAAACAGCACCCAATTTCAAGAGCTTCTCTATACCATTTCTAAAGTTGAGGTATTTTTTCCTGTCAGAAAAATCATCATACGTAAGCAAAATCTGGGCAACTATCACACTGTAGATTGCAAAGGCATTATGATAAGCTTCCATCACCTTGGATTGGCCTATTGCTGCACATGCCTGTTTTAAGACGATATCTTTGGGTTGTGGCCGCTGGACAAGACTCAGCTCATTACACCCCGCACCTATAGCCCCTGAAGTGACAATTATAAACTCTTTACCCTCTCTTCTCAACTCGGATATCTGCCTCGCAATATCATCGATCAGAGCATAATCGAGCCCTTCTTCACCTGAAAGGGTGCTCGTCCCAATCTTTACGACGATTCTCTTTGATTTCAGACTTCTCATCTTCTCATTCAATCCTTTTATGAGTGAACGTCCTTCTTCCATTTGCATAATCGGCAACGATTTGACCATCACCGATCAGCTCATATTTATAGGTGACAAGCCCTTCAAGACCAACAGGTCCTCGGGCATGGATCTTGGAGGTCGAAATACCAACCTCTGAGCCGAGTCCGTATCTGTAACCATCTGAAAACCTCGTACATCACCTCCATATTAACATAACAATAATCATAC
>JAXHTJ010000280.1:0-1446 GCA_034190245.1 Halobacteriota archaeon
ACATCAAAGGATGGCTCTGCACATGCGAGGCCGCCGTACTTTCTCTTTATCATATTCGTTACAATTGAAGATCCGAGTCCTTCGATGTTTCCGATTCCTGTGAAAGCATTTGCTATCGCCGTTGTCGGTCCGATACCACCAGCCATGTAACCACCGAACCATACAAGTTCGTAGTACATCGCTCCTAGTGCACCGGTGTCAAATACATACTTTAAGACATCTGAACCTTCACCCATCGGTGTCTGGCATATATCGCCCATGTATCCGACCGGAACACCTCCCGGTTCATTTGGTGCTCTTGCCCTTCTCGGCCATGTTGTGGTTCCTATCTGAACGGTCTGCAGGTGTTTTGCAACTATGACAAGATCGGATACCGCAGAGTATCCGCCACCAAGGTTGTAAGCAGCAACAAGTCCAAGTGATGTTGATGTGTTGTCCCATCTATGTGTGATTCCACCATCTGCTATCCTTACTGCTATCGTAGGTATCCTTGAGACCTGGTAGATATGATCACCAATTGCATCTGCGAGTTTTCCACCCTGATCCTCTGAGAACTCATCTTCGATGCTTATCAGAAAACTCTTGTCTATCTGATCAGCTAGTTCTTTATTACCCACGATCATCTTTGCGTAAGAGTCCTTTGTCATGAGGGGGTTGATCTCAGCCATATGCTCCTGAGCAAGTGCTCCTCCTGCAATGGAATGATTCTTACATTCAAGATAATGATTTATTGTTTCGGGTGTTACAGTGACACCGATCCTTTGTTCGAGGACTCGATGAGCCATATCAAGTGATACTATTGAAGTCCTCTTGATGTCGTCGCATGCCTGCTGTATAGCGGCGTTGTTTATATCATGGAAGTCATCGATCTCTCCGTATGCATCCACTCCTACAAGTTTTAACGGTGCCAGATACCTCTGGCCGAGTGGTACACCCAGATCTTCACGATCCCCCTGATATCCTGGCATACCTCGCTCTTTTGCAATCTCATGGGCAGATCTTACGAACTCTGACTTGGCCTTGGACTGCCTCCATCCACCAAATTCATAAAATGTTGTGGTCTTCTTTGAGATATCACTCAACTTCTCAAGGTTATACATGGCTTGCATATCCTTGATCATGTTACCATATCCGGTCTCCCTACTCTCACTCTTTTCAGGTTTTTCCATCTTTGTCACCTACTCATTTCCAATGGTGAAGGATCCCGGATTCAGTTCACTGAAATTCACAGTGGGTGATATCCCTATCTAGCCGGTTTTATAGGATCCCTATCACCCTCTGGCATAAAATCCCTCATAGCTCCTTTTGTGACTTCTGATCTAATCTCCTTGAAGTTGAAAGCGAGATTCGGATCTGCAAAAGCGACCTTTACAACCGGACTGAGTACCCATGCATCACCTCTGGCACCGTGGGCTGCAGCACATGCAGCGACAGACGAATCGATAT
>JAXHTJ010000281.1:0-1444 GCA_034190245.1 Halobacteriota archaeon
GGGAACTAATAAATAATTTAGCAACCATCTTCTTCAATGTCCATCCCCTCTTTGTTTTAGTTTGTATTTAATTAAAGATCAGGGAGAGGATGGATAAATATATTACTTGCCGAAGTACTGATAATCATTCAAAATTCTTCTTCGAGGTAGGATCACTTGATACCATATTAAGAAATTGACTCAAAATCCATGCTGTAATTCCCCAGATGATGTAACCTCTATAGTGATATGTGCAGAACTGCTGGATTGAGCCTTCATACAGAGTTGTAATCGCCCTTTGTCTGAGCAAAGATATCGGTATCTGTACAACCTCTTCGACCTCATCGTTTGCGCAGATCTCAAAGTTTTGTGGCGCAATGGCGACAAATGGGGTTATAATAAGGTTCCTTGATGCGGTCCTTATCACAGGCCTTACATCATCAAGTCTTCCAATAATCCTCCCCCCTCTCAAGTCTATACCGGTCTCCTCAAATGTCTCCCTGATGACTGTATCATAGAGAGTGTCATCCTGTTCTTCTTCCCTTCCACCCGGAAATGCCATATGCCCGGACCAAGGGTCGTTCTCATATTCGGATCTTTTGATAAAAATTATTGAAAGTCCCCCCTTCACCTCTCTTAATATCAAAGCCACAGCGGCTCTCTTGGTATTCTTATCATTAGTTAGCTTCACAGGACTTGCCTCTTTTAAGATCACCTCAATTTTATCCAAATCCGTAAGCATACTCATCAATGTTAATCATTTCCCATATCATGCACGATTTCAATCATCTCGCTTGCGACATTTATCAGCCTTAAAAAAGAGTTCAATGTGGCTCTCAACATTACGATATCATCCGCGGATACGCAAATTTTTATCATTTGATCTTTTATCATCAGCTCAGTCTTAGAGCGCTCCGAGATGGCATCTTCCAGTTCAGAAGCTATGGACTCGTACACAGTTACAGCATTATCTCCTAAATCGATATCCATCTCAGCTTTGCCCTTCATTATTCTGCTTTAATTCGTTTGATTGTAATTGGTCTTTGTTTTATAAGTACCCTATTACCACAATACTGACACCTGATCCCCTGATATTCATAATCGATCTCTACATCACGTTTACATCTGGAACAATAGTATCCCATTTTTATCACCGCCAAACATTTATATAAAAGTTTGATCAAAACAAGGGGTCGTTGCACCCCTTTTGTCCGACTGAAAGCCGGAGTTCTTAATCAACTTTCTAAATAAAAAGTTGAGTGCTATATATTTATTGTTTTGTATTGGTCTTTAAAGCAGTTTTGGGTTTTATCTCACAGCTTTATTATTTATCCCACATTCCCCATTATAGTTTAGAGCAAAACTTTTTATACTATATAAACTTATTTATTATATGCCCAGAAGGAAGTATGAGGTTGTAAGGCACTTAACCGTAGAAGATCTCGACATTATAATAAAGAAATTG
>JAXHTJ010000282.1:0-1442 GCA_034190245.1 Halobacteriota archaeon
ATGAAGCGTCCTGGATGGGAATTTTATTTGGGTCTCTTTCTTGTAATACTATCTGCAGTTTTATACTCCTTTCATTTCCTAATCTTCCATGATCTCCATCATATTTTCATATATTTGGTTGGTGATGTCGCTTTTGTTCCGATTGAGGTCCTTCTTGTTACCCTCATCATCCATAGGGTTCTGGGATTAAGAGAGAAGAGATCCCGCATGGAAAAGTTAAATATGGTCATCGGGGCATTCTTCAGTGAATTGGGAACGGAACTCTTGGCCTATCTATCTAATTTTGATCCTGAACTTGATAATATCAAAGAGGAGCTTGTTATAGAGAGTGACTGGACCGAGGAAGAGTTTGATCGGGTAAAAAAGTGCCTTAAGGGGCACAATTTTACAATAGATATCAGAAAGGTGGATCTTGAGAGGCTGAAAAAGTTACTTTTGCGAAAGAGGGTTTTGTTGATGAATCTGATCGAGAACCAGAATGTTCTGGAGCATGAAACATTTACCGACCTCTTGTGGGCGACATTTCACCTTTCAGAGGAACTTGCGAGTAGAAAAAGTTTAGAAGGGTTACCGGATACTGATCTTGATCACCTCGGAGTCGACTCCAAGAGGTCCTACAAACTTCTTGTCAATGAGTGGCTGGATTACATGGAGCATCTGAAGGCCAATTACCCCTACCTATTCTCTCTTGCAATGAGGACAAATCCCTTCGACGATGATGCTTCACCTATTGTAGGATGAGATGGACAAGATTCGGTTTAGAATAAGATGATAAACCTAATGGTCTTTTCCGATCATGTATCAATGGGTAACGATGAAAGAAGTAAGAAGCGTCTCCTTTGACACATCTTTTCTCTTGAAGGACCACCATGATGTCGATAAGATCATCAAAAAGTTGAGAAAGGACAGTTTAAAATGCTTTGTCACATCAACTGTGATCTCAGAGCTCGAACAGCTCAAGGTGTGGGGCAGAATAGACGAGAGGTTATTTAATAGAGCCATGTCGAGATGGAGACGGGTGGATGGATCTGTGATCAGGTTCAATAACCAGCTCCTGTCTTCAAGACTTAAGAAAGAGTGCGTCATTTCTATGGAAAAACACCACAGTGTCAAGCCCGAAGATATAATAAACGATTGCAATATCATCATTACCAGTCTCAAAAATGGGGTGGATCTTTTTTTATCAGAGGATTTCCATTTCACATCAAAGATCACCGAAGATGTCTTAGAGGAAGTGAAGAACAATGCCTGCTCCGAATACAGCCTTATGTGCGGTGAAGAGATGTTCTGTGTTGACTCAAGGACATTTCTCAAGGCTTATAATTACGGTAGCATCGATACAGAGGTGATTCTAAGCAGTCACTTGAATATAAAGAAACCGACAAAGAGGATCAATCAACCTTCTTAGTCGCAGCAGCCATCTTCTCAGGATCGATCAGAAC
>JAXHTJ010000283.1:0-1423 GCA_034190245.1 Halobacteriota archaeon
AAAAAATGTACATGAAATATGAAGTGACGGTAACGTCACGAGATGGAAACGCCATATCAGAAACTACATGCTGTAGTATGGAAGATGTGATCAACGAAATTGAATCTACTGATTGTAATGGATTCAGTAGTATAGAAATACGGAGAAAATAAAAATGAGTAACTATCAAATACCGTCGAGCGAGAGCGATATATTACGATCGCTCGGTTTCAAAGAGACATATAGCGATGAGACCTCTTTGAAGTGGAAATATAAAGACCCAGTATACATCGATCCTGATGATGAAGTCGGGTTGGTACTCGGTAGGAACTACAGTGTGGAGGTTCCTAATGGGAAGTTCTGGGCCGGAAGAAAAAACGAAGATGGGAGTTTAGAGTTTTTGAGGAGTTACGATGAGATCAGAGAACTCGGAATAGCAAAAGCATATTACGAAGCAAGGGACTCATCAACACCCATCAGCGAATTCAATACACCCAAAGACGCACCACCCACGCCCAATACGCAAGAAGAGACTGGACCTATTCAGGCGGTGATGGATGAAAACCCAAACCCATCTGAAGAACAAGACGACATGGACCGACTAGCGCACCTAGCGAAAAAATATATAGACGATACAAAAACTAAGAGAAAATACACTGATGAAGAAAGAGATTTGATCAGGAACACTGTCGCAAAAGGTGCGTCAGATGCGAATTTTGGGCGGTTCATATATCTAGCAGAGAAGTATGATCTTGATCCGCTCGTAAATGAGATCTGGTGTACAACATACACGGAAAAAACCGGCCGTGTTGTAACAGACATATTGACCGGACGGGATGGGTACTTGAAAATAGCCCAGAATAACTCCAATTACGAAGGTCTTATGTCTGGAGTGGTAAAGGTAGGGGATGAGTTTGAATTCAAGCCATGCGATAAAAAAAGCCCCGTCATGCACAAATTTGGTACTGACCGTGGGGCTATAATAGGTGCATGGGCTGTATGCTTCTACAAGGACCGCGCTCCCTATGTCGCATTTGCGGATTTTTCAGAGTACAACAAAGGAAAGAAATTCTGGGTATCATATCCCTCAGCGATGATCAAAAAAGTAGCAGAAGCAATGGCACTTAAGATTCAGTTCGGAATATCAGGATTGGTAACAAAAGAGGAGATTGAAGAATGAAAGGCACTGCGATTTTTGAGTTTCCAGACGAGGGAGTTCTCAGATGCTATGTACACGATTTTGATTTGCCTATAAAATGTAAGCGTTTGGTGAAAGGCGGAAAACCAGGGGTTATAATAGAGGGGCGAATAACAAACCCCTCCAATATATTATTCACCGTCTTGAATGAATACGTTGAGATATCCAATTCCCCGAATTCAAAAACATTTTCGTTCACATTTGTTGAGCGATTGGTGGAACAGACTAACGAATTCCAAATGACAA
>JAXHTJ010000284.1:0-1421 GCA_034190245.1 Halobacteriota archaeon
ATAATTCGTCATTCATCTCAAATTCGTCTATTATCTCTAGCATTGTATCGATCTGATCATCGTTGAGATTGAGTGTATGATCATCCTCGTGTGAAAAGTACGACTCGACTATGTGAGCTATACCTCGTCTGATGCACTCATTCATAGCCGGAGGGGACGCCTCACCATCAATCTCCGCCAGATCCGCAACATGAACCTTCCGTGGGAATTCAAAATATCCAAGTTCAAGTGCTAGTTGTATTCTTTTCAATTGTTTTTCTGTTATATTTTTTGTCATTTTTCATCAGTCTCCCTTCGACCAATCCATCTCATTTCTATCTTATTTGACCTGTCACCAATCAAATTTAACCGTGTCACACTCCACAAGACGCCTTCACATTCTCCAGCTTTTATCAGTTTTTGTATGAAGCTGGGCATTTCGTTCAAGGGTATAGCACCGTCACGCTGTATTTCGTCGTCAAGAATATCGAATGATGTTATTTTACTCATTCTATATCACCAATCCAAGATATTTCGTATCTGGAATTTTCTCCATCTCCGAGAGCCCACCACATATTTGTCATAATCCATTGTATACCATCGTCGCCAGATACTTCCATCAAATCTTCCATCATTTCAGATACTTGTGCTATATTTAGGTGTCTGCGGTACTCGTACTTATGAATTATACGTTTTATAACGTCTATATTTGCAGTTGTCATTTTTACCTCACCTTTAGTATCAAACGGCCCCTCTAAGACCACTTTTACCCTGTCTGGATCATACTTCATGTTTACTTCTAGTAGATCCCAATCTGCAACATATATTTCTAATTTATCTTCCAAAATTTCTTCTAATTTTTTCATAATCATTTTTTATCACTATACATATATAGGTTTTAATAGTATATAAAGGTTACCTCATTATCTCATATTGTTCTGCTCTTTTTCTCAAGATGTCTGCCAAGACGTGTTTTCGCTCTTCAGGTGTGAGAGCGTTTCTAAATGCGTTTTCGTCCTCTGAGACAAGCTCAAGAAGTTCGCCGTATAACTCAACTGCGTCGTCTAGTATCCTTGATATGTGCCGCTCTTGATGTTTTGCGCATCTTGTGAGTATGTCATGAGTGTGTGTTGACACTGTAGTGTGTACCGGTACTCGTGTTGTTCTTTTCATGTATGCGGGCCGGCGGAATTGAACCGCCGCAAGTCTAGATACGAGAGGGGGTGACGTGAGAACCTTTGCCCGCTTCGTTTTCTTTCTGATATTTTTCTATTTGATTCTTGATCTTTTCTAGTCCTTCGAGATCTTTTCTTATGCTATCTTTGATTATATCAATCATCTGCTGAATATGCTCTGCTTGTTCATCTGTCAGTTCCATGTGCATCACTTATTCCTGAGATATCTGTTGTATGCTCTTGCTTGTTCATTTGTGAGTTCATCTA
>JAXHTJ010000285.1:0-1406 GCA_034190245.1 Halobacteriota archaeon
AATTAGTCCGCCCTGAAAAATGTGCTTGGAAAGGCGCATAAATGTTGAGTTTGTTCTTTGAAAATTGAAGAAAATTGTCTGGAACTGATTGTTTTTAGGGGTATTTATGTTATAAATAATTGGAATGTCTATAAAAACAATCGAGAGGCAATTGAATATGTTTGAGCAACTTTTCTCGGGTTACTTAGATCTGGGCCACGAGCTCTTGCAGGCAGCGAAACTCATCGACTGGGTTAGTCTGGATGGTTCTTTATCAGCCTATTACAGCCCACTGGGTCGATCTGGGAAGCCGATACGGTCATGGTTGGGATTCATATCTTGAAGCACCGCTACAAGCATTCTGATGAAAGAGCTGTAGAAGAACTCCATGAGAATGCTTATTGGCAATGCTTTTGTAGTTTCAACGTCTTTCAGCGTGGCCAGATTTGTTCTGATCATAACTTGGAGTTCCATGAGGCTGGTAAAGACAAGGAGGATAACTGTTGATACGTCTACCCAGTCTAAGAATATTTCCTATCCTACAGATTTTGATCTCCTTCATCGGATACGTGAGAAGATCGTGAAAGAGGTCAAAGGGATGAAGGAAACAGTATCATAGAGAAAACCCTTTCGTACATTTAATCGGGTGAGCAAGCGTGTCCTTTTTCAGATCAAGAAGCTGTATCGGAGAAGCTGTGTGAAGCGATTAAGGCGTTACAGGTATTCACGGAACGTGTGGTGCATCAGGCCTCAAAGATATCGAGTACGCTTTATAGCAGAGGGTATAAAGCGTTCGGTTGCAAGCTCAATCGGCTTATCAGTATAGGCAAGCGCATGATAGCCCAGACCAGTGATGTTCTCAATGGGGACAGTCCGAAAAACCGGGTCTATTCTTTGTCGGAGCACAATATTGCCGCAATCAAGAAAGGGAAGAGTCATCCTTCGTGTGAATTTGGTTCTCTGGTTTCTCTCTATCAATGATGATGGATTGATCCTTTCCCATTCTGAATAGCAGAAGAATGTATCCGGCATCAAGACCATGGGGCGGATTATAGAAAAAATCTAACACAACACTGGGTTGCGTCCCTATGAAGTCACTGCTGATCGAGGGTTTGACCAGCCCCAGAAAAGCAGGAGTGTTGTCGGAGACGTTGGGGAGTAAAGCGGGTTGCGATTCCGAAGAAAGGAAGACACCCTTATCCCAACAGTAAGTTGTCTTGGTTTAATCGGGCATTAAGACAGAGGGTTAAGATTGAGCCTGTGATTGGTCACTTGAAGACGGATCACCGTATGAACCGGGTTATTTATAAGGGTGATCTTGGCGATACTGCCAATGTGGTGTGGGCTACTCTTGCCTGGAACACCAAGAAGATAACCGCTTTGTATGCAAAACGAAAGAAGAGGTCAACTCAGAGGATGGCCCAGGC
>JAXHTJ010000286.1:0-1381 GCA_034190245.1 Halobacteriota archaeon
CCTACAACTCCCCAACCGTCATAACCTTTATCGAAGTGGGCATCTTGACAACATTGCCCATCTTTGCTCCGATCAGACACTCGATGCCTTTCTCCGCTGAGATGTCGAGGATTCGCTGAGTTATCACTCCATCGAAGACGATGCTCTTGACGTTATTTGCCCCCCTCAGCGAATTTGTGAGATCCCTGACAGTGACCTCTTTTATCACTTTATCGTTAGCGTCCAGTAACCTTGCATTGAGTGTCCCGCTCAGTTGGTCTGTATGTATCTTGAATTTGTTGTCATTATCTTTTGTTTCTCTCTCTTTTTCACCTTCACCTTCTTCGGGATTTCCGAAGCTGAGGATCCTCCTCTTTGGAGGAGTCTTTCTCTTCTGATCCTTGATATCTATCGTCTGCTCGACAGGCACTTTGTTACGCAGGGCTTTAACTATCTCCTTTTGGGTCAGCTCTTCCACCCCTTTTCCGTCAGGCGCTCTCGCAACGTAGTCCACCTCGGCGACCTGGAGAAGCTCTTTTAGGATCAGCTCCCCACCCCTGTCACCATCCGTGAATACCGTGACCGTCTTCTTCCTGCTCAACTCCGCAATGCTGTTCGGTATATTTGTGCCTTCCACAGCCACCGTATTCTTTATCCCATACTTCAGCAGTTGTAGAACGTCGGCCCTTCCTTCCACGATAAGTATCGCGTCAGAATCATTTATGTTCGGACCTGCCGGCAGTTTCTCATTCCCATAGAAGGTTATCTCTTCAACCCTGATCGATTGCTTCACCTCTTCGGTGATCTCCTGGGTCTCAAGGCCTTCATCGAACATGTTCGTGATGATCTGCTTCGATCGCTCGATTATGTGTTTTCTCTTTGAAGCCCTGACATCCTCGACATTTGAGACCGATATATTTGCCGCACATGGACCTACACGGTCTATCGTCTCGAGTGCAGCACCGAGTATTGCTGTCTCTGTCTTGTCGAGGCTGGAAGGGATCTGGATAGTTCCGTTCGATCTTCCGCCCTTGGAATCTATGTACACCTCAATTCTTCCTATCCTGCCAGTCTTCTGCAGGTCTCTTAAGTCAAGCTCATTTCCCAACAGACCCTCTATCTGTCCGAAGATGGCGCCAACAACATCGGGCCTTTCAATAACACCCTCCGCGCCAATATTTGCATGAATAACATACTTTGTCGTATCACTATTTTGCATATTTTACATACCTCCTGATATGCCCAGTTATGTTAGGTAAAAAAAGTCGTCTAATAACACTTTACCCGGCTACTCCGCCACCGATAAATAGATAAATGCGATATATCATAAATTAATTACCTAACCTTGTTCTGATTTTATATTGGTTATATAAGTTTAAGGGTTTAATAATTTTGTGGTGAA
>JAXHTJ010000029.1:0-21112 GCA_034190245.1 Halobacteriota archaeon
ATCCCTGAGAATATTTGCCCCTCTAAGATATGGTTTTAACAATCGGTTACGCTCTTTCAATCAGAGACCGAACCACGGTATGTGAACCCGCAGATGACCTGGGAATGTCTTCTACCTCTTCAATTTCTATTGATACATCTCCACCTAACAGCTCTTCGAGGTTCTCCATGATCATATTCCAAGATGATTCACCCTGCTTAAAAGGCGAAGTGGTTTTTATATCCTGACTGTTTTCTACAACGACCAGTACCTTTACCCTATCTACAGCCTCCTGAACTACCTGAAATTTGGCAACCGAAGGAACATGCTCCATAGCAAGCGTCAAATTGAAGGGATGGATTATGCTTTTATCAGATAATACAATCGAGTCTGCTTTACGTCCCTCGACCCTCTCCAAAAGTGGCAGGCTGTTACCACAAGAACACTTTTTGGTGCTGATTACCGCAACATCGCCAAGCCCGGAATAACGTATTATCGGTGTCGCTCTGTTTCTCAGGTTTGTAACCACCACTTCTCCTGGCTCTCCAGGAGGAACTGGCTCTCCATCTTTGAGGAGCTCGAGTACTACACTCCCGTACTGTATATGCATTCCTTGATGCTTCGTGCATTCAAGTGCAATCACCTCGGCTTCAGTAGCACCATATATATTCAACAAATCACCTTTGAAGACTTCCGAGATTATCTTTTTCGTGTGACCATCTAGAACCTCGGCAGATAATGGGAATACATTTGGTTGCGGTGGATTAATGCCTTCTTCTCGACAGAGAATCGCTAAATTCTTAAGTACACTTGGGTAGGTGGTAATAATCGCTGGTTTGTACTCCATCATGGCCTTAAGATGGACACGGGGATCTTCAAGAGCATCGATGACCTTTATATGTAACGCTCTGGATCTTGGTATGGAGATGATTGAATCGACTACCTGAGTTTCAGCAGCCTCATCTGGCGTCACAAGGATGGTCATCATCTTTATCTTTCCAAGGTTTTTTAAAAAGGACAATGCAACCTTTGGGAAGATTCCAGAAGGATATGGAAGGGCCCAAGGGCTCTTCTTTTCTATATATATCTCAATGGGGGATCCTGTCGATCCAGAAGTTGCGGCAATATCACAATCTTTGGGATCGATATTTTTAGCAATGATGGGAGAATTTTTTCTGAGTTCATCTTTTGAAACCATCGGGAGTTTTCCGATATCCTTTACAGATTTTATATCATCTGGCGTAACTCCTGCCGCATCATACTTCTTATGATAGAAATCAACGTTTTCATATGCATGAGTAACCAAAGCCCTGAGCCGCTCATCCTGAAGTTTACGGTAATCCTTTGCCAGACGTCTCTGTTCTGATATAATATCCCAAATCCAACCGAGAGTTTTTAAACTATCAAATATACTACCAGATGATGCCATGTGTCATTTACACCTTTTATTAGCCATTAAATTAAATTTTCTCAAGTTTTTCTCGATTTTATATGATAACATACTTTTTATATTTTACTGTATTGATTTCATGTTTTTTAGAATTCATTTTAAAACAATCCGCTTATTACCTTTTCCCGTTTGACATATGATCATGGGAATTAAGGAAAAAAGGAATTACAATGCCCCGCTGAGTGGTAGGTTGTCGAGGGGGTTAAAGATATTACAAGACTACAAATATCTGAGTACAGAGGGTAAGATATAAGAGGGCCTAAAGATAACAATGAATTAAAATATTTTGTGTATGTTAAAAGGGGAGTGATCAAAATGGCAAAAACGTCTATTGGGTTGGAAGAGAATATTAATGGGGTATTATGCTATGTCTTACTATGGGTAACAGGCATTGTCTTTATTGTAGTTGAAAGAGAGAACAAATTCGTCCGTTTTCATGCGATGCAGTCCATCGCAACATTTCTACCACTAACAATTATATCAATGGTGATTGGCTGGATACCTTTCATGGGCTGGGTGATTTCGTCACTGATATCGATTTTAACAGTTATACTGTGGTTGATACTGATGCTAAAAGCGTATCAGGGGGAGATGTATAAGTTGCCGATTGTAGGAGACTTCGCAGAGCAACAGGTTAAATAGGAGAAGGTAAACTTTTCTCCTCTTATTTTTTTAAAAAAAGAAGTGACATCATCAGAGTCAGACTGATCTCACTTCTTTAACTTTCGGTACTTCCTGTTTCAAGACTCTTTCGATACCGTCTTTAAGCGTCATGGTTGACATCGGACAACCAGCACATGCACCAACGAGCTTTACGTCAACTATCCCCTTATCTTCATCTACGTTCACCAGCTCAACATCCCCTCCATCAGCGCGTAATGCCGGCTTTATCTTATCAAGGGCTTTTTCTATCTCTTCTTTCACATCTGTCACCTCCGCTATTTCTCAACTGATTCAACTTTCACTACATATCTTTAAGAACTTTTCTATTCACCATATTTTATTACCCGGCCGGCACTATAAATCCACCAACCATATTATTGACTCCATTTACAGTCATAACTGAAACTACTGTCCCCACCCAGAACATCCCGACAAAATGTAAGGGTACAGTGTACATGTGGCCGCCATCTACAAACCGGATCAGCATTGAGGAGAGCAGTGAGTGCCCAAACATGATCACTACAAGGAAGAGATTCATCAGTGAGATGCTGATCTCTGCCTCCAACAATCCACCAACAGCCCCTTCTGGTATCTGTGATGAAGCAAGGATCTCTTGCATTATCTGCACGACGGCAAGTGAGATATAGAATGTAGCTGAGACACCGCCAATCAATCCGTATAATGTGCCCGTCATCCCCGATCCAGCATCGTAGCGCAACTTTCTGAGAGATATGATGTGGATGAAATTGTCACTGATAATCCTTCCGGTTTCTTCCGCATTACCACCAACATCCACTGCTTCGATGAACATATCATTGCATCTCTGGATCAGATTACTCTCTGTCTCTTTTGAAAAATGGTACCATGATTTCATTTTGTCTATTCTCATAATAGTCCGATGATACAGGTTTTGGATGTTATCTGTAAGTGCGCCGAAGTCGTGTAATCGGAGTTCTTTTAATGCAAAATCGACGATCCCACCCCTTGAAGATGCAGAAGCACCAAGTGACCTTATGAAGGATGCGTAACTGTCGTCCCTTCTTTTAATCTTTTTCTCCTCTTTACTGGCAATATATCCAGGAACCAGAAGTGGAGTTATAGATATTGCTATTATGATCTGAGGCTTTGACTCAGGGAAGAGGATGTAAGAGAATATCGCCAGGATTATACCAAGAACTATCATAATCGGGAACAGGTTTATTACCTTCTTCTCTTTCTCCGTCTTATCAAGGGTGTGCCATACCCGATCTTTTGGTGCCCTGCTCTTTATATAAAATAACATCACGATCTCCATGAAGAGGAACATCAGGGCAGTCATACCCATCATCCCGCTGGGATCGGTTCCGGTTATGAGGGGCATGATTATAGCAAAAGAGCCCATGAATAGAAGCGACATGACCAGTGACATATACATCTCCTGTATCATTGTGACCCTGGTCAATGCCCCTTTGTACATAATATCATATTCTCTCATAACAACATCTTGTTCCGTCATAAGGAAGGTGTCAGGTTTTTCACCGGACTCAAGTGCGTGTGCGAATCGATCGAGAAAATCGGTAAAGATTATGGATGGGGATCTTCTTGCAATGAATCTAATTGCGTCTGGAGTGCTGAGGTGCCAATATTCTACGAGCTTGAAGATCTTCTCAACTTCATCAGCTAAAGCTTTATACGCTACCTTCTTCTCACCGATCAACTCAAAGATTCCTTTCAGTGGCATATCAGAAGTCGCCAGAACGCCTAGATGAGTGATAAAATAGTGAATGTTCTGCTCAATCTGTATCCTCTTTGCATCGATCTGCATCATCGGATAAATAAAGACGAAGAACACACAGAATAAGGGAATAGAATAGATGATGTACTTGGCAAAACCGATTGCGAATAAGCCTGGTAACAGGAAGCGCATCAGCACAGAAAAGATGACGCCGAAGGAGATGACCGGGACTCCAAACTTCTTTATATGCTCTGGCATCGGAGTATCAAAACCCCTGTAAATCGATGAACCACCTGTTTTTGGCAATGAAATCACCAACTTGAATCGTTAAACCCTGAACGGTAAAGCACTTACACCCTTTCTGAAGAACGTCTTGATTATGTCGTTTACTCGAAAATAATCGACGATGTCAAGTTCAGCCATCTTTGCAATTATCCTCGCCCTCAGCATCACATCATCATAGATCATCCTCTTATCCGGATATCCCAGCTTATTTGCTATCTTCTCTTCGAGGATGAAGCTGTTGTTATTCCCCCTGAATATATGCCTGTCAGTCCTTGAATCCCACTGAAAAACAGCCCTTGTCAGTACTCCGCCTGCCTCTTCAAAGTATCCTTCAAGCTCCTCTATTGCAGTACAACGCCTGAGGAATTTACCACCCTGATAAACCGCCTGCTGTATCAGACATACGTTCAGGTTATCTATGAATGTGACAGGGACATTTATAGGATCACCTGTGAATCGCTGGATCATCTTTTTAACGGCTGAAGCGTGGAATGTGGCTATGACGGGGTGGCCGGTCTGCATGGCCTGAAAAGCGACAGCCCCTTCAGCACCTCTAATCTCTCCGACTATTATGTAATTTGGTCTCGACCTCAGTGCCGCCTTTAAGAGATCAAAGAGATCAACCCTCGAATCAGGTGGTCCCTCATCTCTTGTGATCAACTGCTGCCAGATATCATGTGGCGGTAAAACCTCCGCCGTATCCTCTGCCGTGAATATCTTGGACTGCGGAAGTATGAATGACAACATGGCATTCAGGGTAGTGGTCTTACCGGATGCGGTTTCCCCGCATACAAATATACTCTGTCCATTCTCCAGGCACGTCCATAGGTATCCGGCAAGTTCCGCACTGAGTGTGCCCCACTTGACGAGCTGTACAATGCTTATCGGTGTGGCAGAGAATTTTCTTATGGTGAAACTGCCGCCTTTTCTGCTTATATCGTCGCTGTATATCATATTTATCCTGGAACCGTCCGGCAGTGCACCATCCTGTATCGGGTGGGCCTCACTGACGGGTCTTCCCATCCTCTCAGCCATATTTCTCAAAAACTTTACAAGCTCCAGCTCAGTTTCGAAGTGCACACTGGTCTCCACCATATCGAAGATCTTGTGGATGATATGAATGTTGCCCATACCTATACTATGAATATCTTCAAGGTACGGATCTCGCAGAAGAGGCTCTATTACACTGCTCCCGATGACATCACGATGGATGAAATATTTGAGTATGTTGTGTTGCTCTTTTGTAATCTCAATTTCTCTTTGCTTAAATAACCCGCCCTTTTTTTCCTCGCCTAACTTTTCTACAACCGAAACAGATTCATCAAAGAGTTTACTCATTATACGCGTGAGTTCTTCATCAGATTCAGGCACATCCTCGAATGGGGCCCTCTCCAGTACCCTATCCAGGATTTCTTGATATTTAATACGATCATTTTTGCTCATCTCTGGCTCAATAGATTTGTATTTTATTATCCCTTCGGAATTTCTGAACGTATGTATGAAAACGGGATCCCCAACAGGATATAGAACATCTATTACTTCTTTTCCTTTCAGGTCACGAGAGAGCTGTATCTGGAAATCAGGTAACTTACCCACCTGATCCTTGTACTTTTTGAGGTATCTCCCCAGATGCGGATTCTTCTTTATTGCTTCTTTTAGATTATTATCTGCAACCATCTTCTACCTTTACGAAACAGCCGATATGTCAATCACCAGGCCTATCTTTGGCTCAACCCTGAACCCGACTATATTCTTGAAAGAATCGGGTGCGCCAATGAATTTATTAACCTGTATGCTCCGCTTTATATCGCCCATCATAATTTTGGTCTTCAACTGGAAATATACGTCGCAAGTGGACTTGAAGACCGAATAGACCTCCTCGTCCAATGAACCGGTGTCAACTGTCATTATTATCACTTTTCCAATAGCAGCCACTTTCTTAAAAAAATCAATGAGTTCCAATCCTTTTGTGGGGTCCACATCGTACTTTATAAGGGAAGATATTGTATCAATGATTATAACATCATTCTGGTATAGCGGTTCAGCATTGATGAGCCGCTCAACAAAATCAAGTCTCGATCTTGCAGCTTTTACCAGAGGCACAACAGGTATAAATAGCAGACTTCTCTTCAACAAAAAATCAGCAATAGGATAATCCAATGAATACATTTGATTTATGAAACCTTTTGTTGTCTGCTGGGTTGAGATGTAGGTTACGGTCGTTTCGTTGTTAAGAAAGCCATAGGCCAACCGTTGAGATATTATGCTCTTGCCTGCTCCACTTTCCCCCTCGATAAAGACGATGGAGGACTCTGGAAAACCACCTCCCAGATTCCGATCAAATCCATCCCTGTCGAGTCCAAATGGATATAATTTTGGCATATTTTAACCTCTTCATTTCGCTCAGATAGTAAAGTCCATCGTATCCGATATACCGTTTTGAGTAATTACTTTGATTCTATGATCACCGGATGGCAGTGTGACATTCATTAACTCTATCTTTAGAATGTCTGTTGTCTCCCAGACAAGGTCGCTTCTTCCGATTACACTTTTTGTCAAATTAACCTCCATTATATATGTGCCATTAACAATAACATTCACAAGATCCCCATCAAGCGTCTTTGTACCCGTGTTCTTCACGTAAAAAGTGTCATCATTGGGTATCTCATCAGGATCACTGATTATTGTGATATCGGTCTTCATCTGACCTGATAACAGCTTTGAACTTTCACTTGAAGCCGTGGTTACGTCCTGCACGCTTGCGTTGATAACGCCGATAACGGCCGTGGCCATTATAACAGCGGCTATGAAGTATATTGCATGTGATGCTGCCGATTCCGCCATCTATACCCTCCTAAACCGAGATATAATCGGATATTCCATTTTCAGTAACCACCTTCACCCTTGATGGGCTTGAGGCGACACTTGTTACGTTAATTGTCAATGTTTTTTCTGGAATCCATACCTTTGCAGGGCTTAATGCGATATCTTCTGTTATCAGATCCCCGTCTATAAGGAGATTCACCTCGCCTGCATCAAGTATAATGCTACCCGTATTTACCACTTCTATGATGAGCCTTTGAAGCGTTAAATTATAATCTATACTTGTTATATTGATATCGGTTTGCAGTTCATCTAACATCCGGTTTTGCTGCTCCTTTCGTCCATCGTTGACCAACTCTGCACTGTTACTCACAAGAGTGAAACTGCTTGAAGCCATGACCAAAAATCCGATCAAGAAGATTGCGACGGCAGCAGATACGCTAAATCCCATATTGACCTTCCGTTACATTCTTCAACTTCACTATCTCCGATTCGATTACATCTATCGTTGTCATGTTCACATCAGTTCCGCGTATCGTCTCAATGAATAGCAGTGACTTCTTATGGTCTTCTGGACAGAGTCTCCACTCGGGTTTATCTTCGTAGTGTTCAATGCCTCTTGCATACTCCATCATCTGATTTCGCACGTCTCTACTTATCCACTTTATCTGAACGTAATAGTTGAGCGCCTCGAGGAAATTGTTCCTTCCCACTTTATCCATCAAAAACTCGATCCACCGTATCAATGCAAGAATTTTAACAGGATCATTTCCTACATGGGAGAGGCGTGCTTCAGTGCTGTGCACCTGATTTGTTTCAAATATCACTTCAGCCATCCCTCCAGTTGGAACGACGGGATTTCTGCTCACTTCTTCTTTTCTGCTTTCCTCTTCTTTCTTCTTTGCTATCTCCTCAATTATCTCCTCTTTAATCGATTCCAACTCTGTGCGCATAGCTTCGTATTGTTCATCAATAGCCTCTTCCTTCTCCTTAAACTCGGTCAGGGTCTGATAGATGTTATTGAACTTTAACTCTAACTGCTCCTGTTCCACATCGGAGACGGAGTCCATCCTATTTTCCAGCCTTTTGATGGTGCTTGCAAGACCGTCTAACTTATCAATTCGCTCTTCTACATGGTCAAATCGCTCCATTACAGCTGAGCCCTTTTCAGAATCACTTACAAAGGGATTGATCTGATCTGATACTATCTCATACAATGACAAAAATTGCATCGTTGTTTCGTCCAATTTCTTCAGTCTGTCAACGGTCTCAGTATTTGATTGCTCAAGTGTCGTAAGGGTCGAACTCAATTTTGCGAGTTTCTCCTCCAGATCTTCGATCTTTCTCATGGTGGTGAAATCTGGACCGCGCCCCCCTCCTGCCGCAGCCTGAGGAGGAGCCCCTCCAAAATCAAGCTCTTCTCCGATATCAAGATCATCTCCAAGATCATCTCCGAAATCATCTCCGAAATCATCTCCAAGGTCAAGATCATAACCTAAATTATCCCCAATATCAAGGTCATCTCCGAAATCATCCCCAAGGTCAAGATCATCTCCAATGCCAAAATCGTCACCTAAATTATCCCCAATATCAAGATCATCTCCGAGGCTGGGCTCCTCTCCAATCACGGGTCCCTCTTCATCCCCTCCAAAAAAATCAAACTCATCAACATCTTCCATATTCTTCTCTACAGCTTTTGCCTTCGTCTTAACCTTCTTCGCTTTTTCAGTCTTCTCAGCATTCCCCACTTTTTCTTTTTCCTTTAATTTTCCCGCTTTTTTCGTTGTACTCCCTTTCCCAAGATTTTTCGGTAGCTTCAGCTTACTTCCTAACTCTTTAAAGATACTGCTAAATTTATTAGAACCTTTATTAGGCTGCGATTTAAAAGAGAGAATCCTCTTACCCAAATCTCCTATCGCACCAGCTGGCATTAATACCCCCTCAAAAATCAGGGAAATTTCCCATTACATAACATTTGTTTCTATTATTATATAAACCTTATCGCAAAATAAGCAAATAAAGGTCATACTTCTATATTAAAGGATCATGTTTTTATACTAAAAGATCATATTAAGATTGATGAAGGTCATAAGGGACCCTTTACATGGACATATTGAGGTGGATGAGATAGGGCTCAAATTACTTGACACGAGGGGGATCCAGCGGTTGAGAAGGATAAGGCAGTTGGGTTTCTCTCACCTCGTATACCCTGGAGCTAACCACACAAGATTTGAGCATTCACTCGGTACATACCACCTGACAGATCTCTTACTCAAGCAACTGAAGATCGAGAACGAAGAGTTGAAGGCAGCAGCATTACTTCACGATGTATGCCATGGACCATACTCTCACGCAACCGAAAAAGTACTTTTCAGATACACAAAAAAGACGCACGAAGATGTGGAAAAGACGATTAGCACAGGGCAAATAGGCGATGTTCTGGAGGAGTTCTCATTGAGCCCAAAAAATGTTGCAGGGCATGTTATGGGAAGCTCCGATCTACAGGTATTACACAGCGAGATAGATGTGGATAGAATGGATTATCTCGTTCGAGATGCATACTATACAGGTGTGGCATTTGGGCTGGTTGACCATCTGCGACTGATCCATGAGATGTATATCTTAAATGGTGACCTTGTCGTTAAAATTGAGGGGATTAAGGCCGTTGAATCTTTATTGGTATCCCGTTTTCTGATGCGTCCGACTGTTTATTACCATCATGTGAGCAGAATTGCAGAGTCGATGTTTGCAAGAGCGCTTGAGTTAATGATTGAGGATCACAAGCTTGAGTTGGATGCGCTCAAAACCATGGACGATTACGAGCTTAACATGGCGATGAGAAGATCGGGAGGGTATCCAGGCGAGATTATAGGAAGAATAAACAACAGAAGGCTGTTCAAGCGAGCAATTTATGTTGGCCCAGAGTCAGTAAATATCGAGAGCATAAAAAAAGATAAAAAAAGGATGGAGAAGGAGATAACCGAGGTCTCAGGTTTAGAGGATGGGTATGTAATACTTGATCTTCCCGAAGAACCTAAGATCGAAGAGATAAAGGCAAAGGTTCTGATAGATGATGAGATAAAACAACTACATGAGGTCTCATATGTGGTGAAGATGTTAGAGCTTGCTGAAAGGGAAAGTTGGAGGGTTGGAGTATATACGCCAGAGGAGCATAAAGATGAGGTTGAGAAAGCGGCAAGGGATATCTTAAATGTAGAGCGAAAGCCCAAACAGCAATTTTTGGTTGAATTTTATTAAAACCCCCTATACTGTAATGTTAAAATAGAACCTCACAACATAGGGTGAAATATGGATATTGTTACAGACAATGTTGAGAAGTATCTAAAAGATGTCTTCGGCGGGGAAGTTACAGTTACAAGTGTTGCAGAGATTGGTGGAGTTTCTGCAGATGAGCTGAAGGGATTTGGCTATGGGAAACCATACATGATTAATTTTAAAGTTGGTAGCGAAGAAAAATCCGTGGTTCTATCGTCCATGAGGGGTGATTCATTCGGTCACGATCACTTCTCGGATAGAGCACAGATACTCATCTGGCAACATAGCACATTTGCAAGATTGCCAAAACATGTGAAATCGCTTGATTCAGGATATTTCACAAGTAAAGGTGAGCTTAAATCAGCAGGAGATGCAGAAGAGTACTTCATTCTCTGCGAGAAGATATCTGGAAGCGAGTATTTCCTTGATCTGGAACGGATTAAAGAGGAGGGTCTAACAGAGCTTGATAGAGAACGAGTCGTGGCACTCTCTACTTACCTTGCAGAGATTCACGCCGTCAAAGAGGATAATAAAGATCTGTATACAAGACGAGTACGTGATCTGGTAGGGCATGGCGAGTGCATATTTGGTATAATGGACAGCTATCCGAAAGGACTTGACTATATCACAGAAGAAGAATTGGTAAAACTCGAGAAGAAGTGTATTGAATGGCGATGGAAGCTGAAGGACTTCTCGCACAGGCTTTGCATGGTTCACGGGGATTACCATCCTTGGAATATAATGTTCAGAGAAGGAACAGATTTTACGCTTCTTGATAGGAGCAGGGGTGAATGGGGTGAGGCCGCTGATGATCTCTCTTCCATCACGATAAACTACCTATTCTACTCGCTCAACAAATACGGCATTCTGGATAATGAGTTCAAAGAGCTATTCGAGCTCTTCTTCGATAACTATCTTGAAGAAACTGGTGATGAGGATATACTCAGTGTCATTCAGCCATTCTTTCTCTTTAGAGGACTCGTGGTAGCTTCTCCAGTCTGGTATCCGAATATTGAAGTCGAGATCAGAAACAAGCTATTTAACTTCATGAAGAATGTTATTGCAAGCGATAAATTCGATCCCAAGCACGTCAATGATTACCTAATGGATCAAGATCAAGTATGAAGATCGGTGTAATAACAAGAGGGAAGTACGGTCATCGTGTGATTGATACTATAAAAAAGAGAACTGATATGTCTGTTGTTTCAACGGACCTGCCAGATCTTCCTGATTTTATAGATTATCCAGAAGAAATCGTAAAAGAGATAGACAAGACCGTCTTTGATGTTGATCTGCTCATAAGTTATGCTCTGCATCCTGACATAAATCCGGAGATCGTGAAGGCTGCCGGAAAGAATAAAGTGAAAGCCATTATGATACCTGGTGGAATGTCAAGAGCAGGAGGCTTTGAGGAACTTGAGAGGATATCGGAGGAGTATGACATATTCGTTGAGGTTAGCGAGATATGTTGCTCTCTTGGTGAATCTGAGGATGAAACGATAAACGAGTACGCATCAAAGCTCGGAAGACCGATCTACAAGGTTGAGACAAAAGATGGAAAAATATCAGGTGTTGAAGTGATCAGAGGATCTCCCTGTGGCGATAGCTGGTGGGTGGCTGAACAGTTAATTGGTGAAGCTGTAGAGGATGCCCCTTCCAAGGCAGGTCTGCTAACCCAGATATACCCCTGCAGGGCTTCACGTGGTATAGATGGTAAGATACACACCTCCGCAGAGATTCATAAGAAGGCCATAAAGGATGCGCTATCTGACGGTTCTGATCAAGGTTGATACTCAAATATTTCGACGTAACTCAGCCTGCTTCCGTCTCCAAATTCTGCTACTGTTTTATTCGATTGATATATCAGTTTATAATGTTCTATTTCCTCAAGCGGTACTGGACTGTTGAACTGGCTTGTTCCAACTATCCTGTAATTGGAAGTTGTCTGATTTTCGATAAATTCTACTGCAGCATCGTACGAGGGAAATAGCATGTCGGATGTGATTGCCTTAAATCTATATCCGGATCTATCTGTCCTTTCTTCGTAAGAAATGACAAAAGTCGAGTTGTTGGGAATCACCTCTTTTCCGCCAAAATTGTACAACCTCGAGCACATGGATTGATAATATGCTGGATAGTATAAGATTATGGGTTCATATGTGCCTTGATCTTTCTCCCACCAGTACGTATCAAAAAAATCCGAGGTTCCGCCAGTTGCCCATTTTGCTATTGCATGATACTTACCTATAGCCATCTCAAGGTCAATAACCACGTATTTTGTACCCAGTTCATCGAGAATCTTATTTGCCTCTGTCTCGTTCTGGGCTGTAAAGTAGGTCGATGCACCTTGTGTTATATTTCCATTTCTCAATCCGCCAATACCCTGCTGATATGGATTTGCATTCGGTATCCTGTGGCCTTCGTACTCGATTATATGCCCATAGTCCCACCAGCTCATAACGCCATAATCATTTGGTCCATACTGCCAATCCCCATCAGGTCTCTCGTAAAAGGCATAATAATCCAGATCTGGCTCCGGTGTGTTATACCTCATCCACTCACTCGTCTCAAACCAGTCATTGTGAAAACCACCAGCGCTCTTAACATACGCTTCAGCCATTGTGAAGGTTGGAGTAATGAAGACAAAAATAAGGATGATGAGGGTAATTACAGCAAAAACTATCGTTGATCTATCCCTCCTCCTCTTCCGTTCATCATATATTCCGGTCCAACCCATAACTCCGTGAAGCATATAAGCACCGATCAAAATTAATGGTATAACAAAATAATACGCATTTCGAACATGTGCGTACGTTAGTGCAAAAAAGATTAAAGTCCAGACGCAGAGAAATATCTTTGCTGGGTCTCTATCCCTCCATGTTTTATAAAGAATAAATGCGAAAGTCGGAAAGAATGTGAAACCGAAAGCCGCAAAGTTACCCCAGAGTGGGAGTAAGCTGAACCTCCCACCGTAGGTATAAAAGAATGGCATCTGCTCTGCCACGGTTCTATAAGCAACAGAGGGAGGAACGAAGGCAAACCTGATTGCCCCAAACAAGCTATTGCCAATGCTTGTTGGGTACAGAGCACCGATAGCTATCGCAACTAGCGCCAATAACGTAATCGGGTAATACCATCTATCCATATCTCTCCTATCAATCTCTTGAGAGATTGTGGCAATTATTTGTATTGCAACCATCGTACCTGCGAACGATAACACGTGAAAGTATGATAGTATCCCGGAAGAAAAACCTTTATTTATTATCGTAGAGGGTAAAATCATCAAAAGAGGTATTCCAAGAGTCAGGTGTGAGAGTACCGTCAGATTAGATTGATATTCTCCCTGGAGATGATTTACTATAAATTGCACGACCAGGTAAATCGCCAATATCAATAAAAACACAAGCCCCATATTCCAAACCAACATATACAAGCCAAAGAAGAATCCTGATAGTATGCCAAAGATAAAGATTTTCTTTCTATCATCAATGTTCTTCAATCCTAAAATTAAGAACAGAACCATTGTGGTAGTCAGAAGAACCTCCGCAATGTGATGATCAGTGAACCCGAGTGCCGATCTTGTAAGTAGTGTGCCTGGAAATATGGTGTACAATCCAGAAGCGACTAACCCTACAACTTTATTAAACAGATATTTTCCTATGAAATATATTGGAATTATGAGTAATACGCCAAGAACAACCGGAAAATATGCTCCGACTGTCTGTATAGTGTACCGGGAAGGATCCCCACCACCGGCTATTATTGCTATCAATGCGATCGCCTGATCAAATAGAGGGCCGAATGAACCCGGTGTCAAGGTTCCGTGGGGGTAGTATGTAAACGGATCGAACATGATCCTGTGGGGAAAATTCGCGACCGTGTTCTCAACAAACCTCATATGTGGCAGACCATCGTCTATGAAGTGGACTTTTCCGTTGATAAAAATATTCGCATGATTTAACGTTCGCACCCATAGTCCAACTACAGAGAATATCGCAAGCAGTATTATGGTGATATAAGCTGAAACTTTTTCATAGAGTTTATTTAATTCCTCATTTTTCTCAGATACCTTGGACTTCTTACTGGATTTCCCACTCATAGATCCCACCCTATAAAATTCTCTTCTGCATAATAGATGCTTCGAAGACATATCACTTTTGTTATAGATGTGAATAGATTACTATTTTAAAGGAATAGTACAAATTAGATAGATAAATGAAATTTACGATCGTGATTCCAACATACAACGAAGAAAAGACCATCTCAAAGAAACTGGATAACACTATCGATTTGGACTACCCAAAAGAGGATTTGGAGATTGTTATAAGTGATTGTTCAAACGATAAAACGATGGAGGTGGTTAAAGAATATTCTGAACAAAAAAAGGATATTAGGTTTATCTTAGACCATGAGGACGAAAGGAAAGGCCTGCCCTATGGATTAAACAAGGGCTATTCCATTGCAACTGGAGATATAATTGTAAAAACGGATTGTGATGCTATGCTTGACAGGAATGCATTAAAGATGGTTGCAGAATCTTTCAGAGATGAAAATATTGGGTGCGTTACCGGAAAAGCATCCCCTGTCGGATCCGATGCTGAGAAGAGTTACAGGGATATCAACACGAGAATACAGCTATGGGAATCAAGGATAGATAGCACGATAATGGCGCATGGCCCGTTTACGGCATTTAAAAAAGAGCTTATTGTACCAATAGACGGGGATTCTCTGGCTGATGATAGTGAACTCTCCTTGAAGATAAGAAGGCAGGGTTACAGGAGTATACTGAATCCCGATATCATCTTTTACGAGAAGACGTCAGAAAAAGGAAGGGGCGATCAGAAGATAAGGAGGGCATCAGGACTGATAAGGTTGCTGTGGAGGAATAAAGATATTTTTCTAAACCCAAAATATGGGAAATACGGCTTAATTGTATTTCCTTTTAATTTTTTCCTTATAATCATTCTTCCCTTAATTTTATCTCCATTGCTGTTGGTTCTTATCATCTTAAATATAAGGGGAGGGACTGTACTGGAGGCACAGCAATTCCTTTTAAAAGGGATGCACAGCTTATTATCGAAAAGGGCAACGGTATTTTGGGAGCCAGATATGGAGATAAGGGAATAGGATGAAGATAGCACAGGTGTGCCATAGGTATTATCCGAACATAGGCGGGGTAGAGACTCATGTAATGAAAATAAGCGAGAGGCTTGCTAAGAATCATGATGTTAAGGTTATATCTGCCGATTTATCTTCGGAAAAATCTCGTAATGAAGAGATAGAGGGAGTTAGAATTAAAAGATTCAGATCGATATCACCAAATGATGCTTATTTCATCGCACCGCAGATCTACTTTTATCTGAAAAAATCTGATTTTGACCTGATACATGCGCACAATTATCATTCTATTCCTGCTTTATTTGCGTCTTTAGTTAAAGATACAAAGTTTCTTTTTACGCCACATTATCATGGAATGGGTAGCACCCCACTCAGGGACAACCTGAATAAACCATACAGATTACTTGGCTCGAGGATATTTGATAGAGCAAATAAAATCATCTGTGTTTCGGATTATGAAAAGGATTTGGTGATAAAGAGTTTTGGGATTGGGGATACGGATGTTGTTGTTATTCCAAACGGAGTTGATATCGATGAAATAAGTAAAGCCAAACCTTTTGAATTTGATGGTGATCTGATCCTGTATGTTGGTAGGCTCGATAAGTATAAGAATATACATCTGGCTATAAAGGCGATGGAGTTCTTGTCTGATAGCTATTTTTATATAATTGGGAATGGAAATTACAAGATGGAGTTGGATGAACTCATAAATAGGCTTAATTTAGGGGAAAGAGTTAAGATACTCAGTAATGTTTCAGATGAAGAGAAATACAGGTGGATGAAGACATGTTCACTCTTTATTAATCTGTCAGGCATAGAGGCTTTTGGAATGACCGTGATAGAGGCTTTAGCTGCTGAAAAAGCGGTAATTGTAAATGAGAGGGGGGGATTAAAAGAGCTCGCAGAAAAATTTGATGGTGTATCCCCTACTAACGTCGAGGAAACCTCGGTAGAGAAATTGGCGAGGATGATTGAAGAAAAGATGGGAGAACGTGTAAAAATCGATCTTAGTAAGTATGATTGGGGTAATGTAGCAAAAAGGATTGAGGATGTGTATTTGGGGGTTTTGGGAGGGGATGAATATGGAGATCGATAAAAATCCAAC
Source organism: Halobacteriota archaeon (assembly GCA_034190245.1). Classification (GTDB taxonomy): domain Archaea; phylum Halobacteriota; class Syntropharchaeia; order DAOWMC01; family DAOWMC01; genus JAXHTJ01. Next base: position 16,414 of record JAXHTJ010000029.1, read on the forward strand.
CCTGGAAGATGTAAGTTTCATAATACCAACGAATAGAGAAAAAGTCTATACACTTGAGAGTACCCCTGACGAATGTCCGGTGTTTGTTGAAAGAGAGGGGAGTCTTGATCAAGCGAGAAATAGAGGAATAAGAAAAGCGAAGACAAATATAGTAATTGTTTGTGATGATGATATTAGATTTGACAAAGACTTTTTAAATATGGTCTTATCAATGATGGATGAGAATACATTGGTTGGATTAGAAGACTATTATGCCATGAAATGGTGCATAGGTAGGTTCATGTGCTTCTATAAATCCGATTGTGAACGTGCAGGTATGTTTGATGAGAAGAGAATGAAATATGGCGGAGATGATACAGATTTCTGTATAAGAATGGAGAAAGTAGGTGTTAGAATAATAAGATTATCAATAGACAGTGTTGAGCACATGTACCAAGAGAAGGATAGACCGGCAACAAAAGAGTTTGAAAGTTTATTTTATCTATTTAGAAGACATCCAAGACAGATGGCAATTCCAGCATTTAAGCTAATTTTTAGAAAGTTGACAGGGGTGGAATTGTGAATATTATTCAGGTATCGGCAGGAATTGTGAGAATCCCTCCTGAAAGAGGTGGTGCAGTCGAATCTCATATCGTTAATATAACCAAACACCTATCTAAAGAAAATAAAGTAACAATTATTGACAGAAAATATAACGATTTTGATGAAAATGAGTTCAAAGGGATAAAAATTCATCGAATTTTTTCAAGAAGTATTGGTTTACCTTTAATGAGTGGTAGATTAAATCCGATAATTAATGAGTATCTTTTTTCTAAGAGCTTATTGAAATGTGAAATAGCCAAAAATGCTGACATTATTCATGCACATAATATTTATACAGCAAATGCATCGTTGAAAATCGCGAATGATTATGTGCCCCCTTTCGTTTATACGTGCCACAATGGAATGTGGTGCACAGAGGACATAAATCTTTATGAAAGAAAAATTGTAAGACCTATTGAAAAGAAAATAATCGAAAAATCGAAAGTCACAATTGCAGTAAGTGAAAATTTAAAGAAAAATATTTGTGAAAAAACTGGGATAAAAGAAGAAAAGATTGTTGTAATATACAACGGTGTTGATTCAGAGAAGTTTAACACTAATGTGCAAGCCGATGATATAAAGGTGAAATACGGAATGAAAGACTCAAAAATCGTGCTTTTCGTTGGCAGAGTAGCACCTGCAAAAGGTGTTGAATACTTAATAAAAGCAGCGAATTTAATTGCCAATGAAAGAAATATGGATGATGTAAAATTTCTTATCGTTGGACCTTTCAAGTATATGTTCTCAGAAAGGAAAGAGAAATCAGATTATGCAGGAAAATTAATGGATTTGGTTAAGAAATATTCACTTCAGGATAACTTCATTTTTACAGATGCAGTCCCAGAAAAAAATTTACCAAGCTTTTATGCTGCAGGTGATCTTTTTGTGCTTCCTTCTATTTTTGAGGCTTTTCCGATGGTTTTAATTGAAGCGATGGCATCAGGAAAGGCAGTAATTGGATCAAATGTTGGAGGAATTTCCGAGGTAATAATAAATGGTGAGAACGGCTTTCTTTTTGAGCCGAAGAATTATAAGGAGCTTGCTGAGAGGATCTTAATACTACTCAAAGATGAAAATTTTAGGAATAAAGTGGGTAATAAGAATAGAGAGATTGTGGAAAAGAAGTTTGAATGGGAGAAGATTACGGAAGAGATTATAGAGGTATATAAAAGATGCATGTGTTAATTTTGGGTTCGAGAGAAAACATTCCTGAGAAAAAAGGGGCGATTGAAAGGCTTACGTTTGAGCTTGCGAGTAATCTTGTGAAAAGAGGAGACAAGGTTACAATATTCACAGTAGGAAAGGGTGGAAGAGATTATATATCTAAAGAGGGGATACAGATTTATGAGTTATGTAAGCCAATACTGATTCCGCCATCATATATATATCCCATGCTTGTTTTCTCGAAAAAAGCAAGAAAAAAATATGAAGAGCTTAAGAGTGAAGGTGAAAGATTCGACGCTATACATTCGGTATATTACCCCAATTTACTTGGATTTGGGAGAACAGAAGAACCGATTGTAGTAACGGAGTACAACCATTATCCTTGGAAAAAAGAGTTTGAATTCATTCCAAATTTATCATTTACTCATAGAATGCGCTGGGAATTAGATTGCGTTATCAGAAAATTAGAGGCTGCATTTCTGCTAAGACGTGCTAAGAAAGTAATTTGCGTTAGCGAAACGCTGAAAGAATGGATAATAAATCAAATTCCAATCCAAAACGAAAAATTGGAAGTTATTTATAATTTTGTGGACACTGATCAGTTTCATCCCTGTTTTGATGATGATCTAAGAAGAAAACTTGCACCAAATGATGAAAAAATCATTCTCTTTGTCGGAAGAAAAACACCTCACAAAGGATTACATAATCTAATAAAGATGCTTCCCAAGATCAAACACTCAAAGCTTGTTGCAGTAGGTCCTATCTCTACAAGGTCTGCGGAGAAAGAAGGTGAACCCTACATTAATTACTTATACAAACTGATAGAAGAGGAAAAACTAGAGGATAGGGTCATTTTTACTGGATTTGTTCCAACTGATGTTTTACCAAAATATTACTCTACAGCAGATGTTTTAGCGCTACCTTCATTAGCTGAGGCCTTTGGTTTAGTTATAGTCGAGGCTATGGCTTGCAAAACTCCTGTTGTTGCATATGATGTAAAACCAATATATGAAATAATCAGCAACGAAAAAGATGGTTTAATGATCCCTCCTGAAAATCCTTCAAAATTTCGTGACGCAATAAGTTTTCTTCTTGAAAATGAAGATATTAGGTTAGAAATGGGAATTAAGGCAAGGGAAAAATTACTAAAAAAATTCTCTTTGGAAGCGAGCGTAAATGACTATATCTGTTTGTACAAAAAAATATTGTCAGGAGAAGATTGAAAATGAAGGCAATGGTTATAGGTTTGGACGGGGCAACATTCAGGCTACTTAAACCGTGGGCAGAGGAGGGGGTATTACCAAATCTTGCCAAAATAATGAAAGAAGGCTGTTATGGACCATTGGAATCATCGATTCCGCATGTTACTTATCCCGCATGGAAATGTTATTCTACAGGAAAATACCCAAGCAATCTAGGCGTTTATTACTTCCTCAAATTCGATAAGAATAATTTCAAAATTAGCACAAATTTTTCTACATCCTTTAAAGGCAGGGAGATATGGGATTATCTTGGTGATTACGAGCTTAAATCCGGAGTGATAAATATGCCAACTACATACCCTCCCAAAAAAATTAATGGATTCATGATTTCTGGTCCAGTGATAATTGGTGAAGATTATGTTTATCCAACCAATTTAAAATCAAAAATCGAGAATGAATTCAACTACAAACCAAGTACGCGATCTTTAGGTGCAGAACTTAGAAGAGGAGATGGAGAAGAGATAAAACAAGAAATAAAAGATATTATAAAATCTAGGTTTGAAGTTGCCAAACATATGCTAAAAAATGGAAATTTTGACTTTTTACACCTCACTATTTTTTATATTGACGCCATTCAGCATTTCTTTTGGGGGGATATGGAAGAAGATAATCCAAAAAATACAAATACGATTAAGAATTTTTGGAAATTCATAGATAAAAACATCGGAGAAATTATGGAGATGATTGGAGAGGAAACAAACTTGATCTTTATTTCTGATCATGGATTTACAAAACTAAAAGGAGAATTTAATCTGAATAATTGGCTGATTAATAAGGGATATTTAGTAAGAAATGTTTCTAAAGTTTATTTTTTGTACAAACTTGGCCTAAATGCAGATTTACTTTATACTATATTTAAGAAGACTCATTTACTTCATCTAATTAGAAAAATAATCCCAACCGAAGTAAGGGGAAAAGTGCCCAGCAAAAAGGGAGATGTTTCTTTAGATTTTCTTGAAGATGAGATAGATTGGCAAAGGAGTAAAGCCATAATGTGTGGTGATGGGCTTATTTATATCAATAACAACGTTGTAAAGGATGACAGAGAATTTAAGGATTTATTGATAGAGGAATTAAGAATGATAAGAAATCCAGTAACGGGAGAGAAGTTTGCCGAGGAGATCTATAAAACCGAAGAGATCTATGGACATGTAAATTCGAATGCCCCAGATATTTTCATTCTTCCAAAATCAGGATATCTTCTCAAAAATGTTATTTCTGAAAAGGAATGGAATTTTGAAACAGAAAGATGGAGTGCAATCCATGAATTAGAGGGGATTTTTATCGCATACGGACCAGACATTAAAAAGAATTCAGAAATAAAAAATTTGCGTATTTATGACATAGCTCCTACAATTCTTCATCTATACAATATCCCAATACCGCAAGATGTAGATGGAAGAGTGATTAAAAATATATTTCAAGAAGATTCTGAAGTATATAACAGGGAAGTGGTGATTGAGGCTAAAGAAAAAGAATTAATATTAAATAAGATTGATAGACTAAAAGGAGGGGGTAGAATATAATGAAGATTGGAATTTATACCGAGGGGCTTGATAGTGGGAAGATTAAATATCGTCATATATCCATCAAGTGGATCCCGGTTTCGAATCAAAAAGTGCTGTTGTATTGCATACCTATAAACAGGCAGAGTTACTGAGAAAGAAAAGTGAAGAAAGTGAACCTGGAGA
>JAXHTJ010000287.1:0-1380 GCA_034190245.1 Halobacteriota archaeon
ATCAATTCGCAGAAAGGATGGTAAATGCTCGTTCCAATCTCTTTCACCAAATCTCAAGGTTTGCTAACCGGGTTGCCTGATATCACTTTGCTCAGGCTCATTATTCGATTAGAATAGAGTGTTAATGTTGTGCAGGTGCTGCAAAGGTTCAGAAACATATTGGACTTTTGGGGAGATGAAGACAAGGAGTCCGAATGAAGCAGATTTATGTAGAAAGTTATTACAGAAACGGTTATAGTCGTTTCATGAAGAATAGTTACAATATCATTAATCATCCCAAACAGGAGTGCATCGAAAGAAGACTGGAGATAATTAAGTTCTTCGATGAGTTTGGTGCAGAAGCTACCAGGAAGGCTTTCCACAAGAGCCGTTCCACCATGTATCTCTGGAAACATAAGTTGAAAGAAAGCGGCGGCAAACTCTCTGCTTTAGCCCCAGGGGATACGACACCTATTCATAAAAGGAAAAGAGCAGTTCATCCCTTTATTGAAAGCTTCATTATTGACTACAGGAACAATCATCCGGGAGTAGATAAAACCACTATTGCTTTCGCTCTAACTACTGCCTGTACCAGTGCCGGTGTTAAACCAGTATCTGAATCCACTGTGGGCAGAATACTCCATGAACTTAAGGCAAAGGGCAGAATACCCAAATCTAACAAGATCACCATCCATGGCAGAACCGGTCGTCTGCTGGTAAGAGAGCGAAAACCTGCAAAGAAGAAAACCCGCAGAAAGGGTTTTACTCCAGATCACCCTGGTGATCTCGTTCAGGTGGACACCATTTCTATCTTTACCGATGGCCTTAAACGCTACATCTTTACCGCTATTGACCTGAGTACCAGATTTGCTTTCGCTTGCAGCTATAAATCTAATTCTTCTGCTAATGCCACTGATTTCCTTAAGAAGTTTATTACCGTAGCTCCGTTCACTATCACAAGAATCCAGACTGATAATGGAAGTGAATTTGCTAAACATTTCGATAACTACTGTCAGGAGAACGGCCTGACTCATTTCTTTAATTATCCCAGACATCCTAAATCAAATGCTTGTCTGGAGAGATTTAACAGGACTATTCAAGAACAATTTGTTAACTGGCATTTAGATGAGTTGGATGACCCGTATGAATTCAATCGAAAACTGATGGAATACTTAATCTGGTACAATACCGAGAAACCTCACCGTGGATTGAATAAATTGCCACCTATGCAGTACTATATCACCAATTACTTCTCTGACCTCCTTCAGTCCAATATGTTATGGACGCTTACATGATCTGGACAAAGGTATAAATCATGTGTATAGTAAACCAGAAACACCAGAACCGACCGGCAAAGCCAAACGAAACACGAAACCGATAGCGAAAGTGTGTAGTTAAAGC
>JAXHTJ010000288.1:0-1379 GCA_034190245.1 Halobacteriota archaeon
ACTTACTTTCCGATATCTTCTGGCCAGTCCTGAGTTGGAGCAGGGACCTCCAATGGTACAGGCTTGCCATCCTTCCATCGCTTTCCTACAACAGGGTGTCCCTTCTCTAAGAGGAACTTCTCGAGATCCCCTGCCTTAGGGCACTCGTTCTCTGTTGCTATCTTATCATAGAGCTCTTCTGGAATTGAATCTGCAATCTGCTTCTTCAGACTCTCATGAACCCATACAATCCTCTCCCATCCGCCATCTCCACGCTGAAATGCCGACTCTCTTACAAAGGGAATCGCTGCGCCCATATACCCATGCCCCTGAACTCCTCCGCATGCCTCTGCTGCCATCTTCGAAAATGTTAACCCTTCACCAAGTGGTGTCTCTCCTCTAAATGTCCTGTCTACAAGTCCTACCCCATCAACCTGAGGGATATAAAATACTAATATCTCGAATCAGCCTCACGATGTCATCGGGTATTTGATCGTACTGTATAGGTTTAACCGTTTGATGGTACGGTTACTCTTCTCATATATGTACTCATTCAAACCGGTATATTGACCCGTCGTACTGTCTATCATATCACCTTTGGGTATGTCATCTATATACCCATGAGGATCGATCTCCAGACCAATCTGTGCACCTCTGTATGACATGATCCCACAAAATGGCATCCGCTGAGGTGTTATGATACAAACATGGTTCGGGGCAAAACCCTGACACAGTGTACAACTATAAAAATTGTCCACATCATCATCCTCTATCCCCAACCTGCGACTGTCACTCTTCTCCCATTTGGGCTTAATCTCTTCCTCGAGTACCTGCTGAATCAACTCAGGTCCACCTACCTCAGGAGCACCTACGATGATCCTCGACTCCATCTTCTCTGCTATCGGAAATGCTGACCTTGTCAAAGCCATCACTGCCTGACACATCTTTCGTAAGGTCAACCTGTCTGCAACGTTCTTTGATATCCGCATCCACCAGGTATGCCTTGTATTTACTCCCATCAGCCCTTCCATCTGTTCCATGTAATCGGCCATATTCCTCATAAAGAACTCATCATAATCCGGCGTGATTTCACTTCCCCATAACTTGAACTCCATTCCTACGGGAAATGATGACCCCTCCTCAACTTCATCCACATCCGGACCTATTATCTCTATGATATTATCCCTTACTTCGTCTTCATTTTCAGAAACCTCAAAATTCATATAGATACTCCCAAACCATTTCGGCCCACCGTACTCTACATGAAAATCGTTCTTCCTTATCCTTTCTCCCATGTTCCTCGGACTGATCTCTATATCTGATACCTCATCCAAGGCCTCCTCAAGATCATCAGGAACATGATAAATCTTACCCTCCGGCAACTTAACAGCCATTACTTA
>JAXHTJ010000289.1:0-1373 GCA_034190245.1 Halobacteriota archaeon
CGACCCCCTTTAGTCCCCCCAATGCTGGGGGGAAACCGGAGTTCAAACTCTCCCAGTATTGGGGGAGTTAGGGGCAAACAGCACTGATGACTATTGCCGGTGATTTGTGTGTATAAGCTAGCCTTCCTAAGGAGAGGTTGAGGGATCCTGATTTGGCCTTTCAAGAAAGTCCCCAGGCCTCTGGTTCCTCTCCTGGAGAAGGAGAAGCTAGGAGTGGTTGTAACGATCGCCCAGAACTCAGGTTTTCAACTTGGACGTGGTTTATAGCCATATTCAGTCTAGTGAGATACACTTAATACTTCTAGAATTCGCTCTGAGGAACCGAGATGAAAGCTTACTCCATCGACTTTCGTCGAAAAATCATCAAAGCTCATGAGGACGAAGAAATTTCGCAACGCGAGTTGGCAAAACGATTTGGTGTAGCCTTGAGCTTCGTTCAGAAATTGCTGAAGCGGTATCGAGAAACGGATTCCGTGGGCCCTAAAAGACGGACACAGCAAACGCCCTCGAAGCTGACTCCAGGACATCTGGCAGTGCTCCGACGATTGGTGGAAGAGCAGAATGATGCCACGCTGGAAGAACTGCGAGAACGCCTCATCGCGGAAATCCAGGTTTCAGTCAGTCGTTCAACCATTGATAGAGCGCTCAAGAAGCTGGATTTGACATTAAAAAAAAGACGTTCCATGCCGATGAAAAAGAAAGTGAGCGCGTCCAGCTAAAGCGCGTAGAGTTTTGGGAATTAGTTCGAGGTATTCTAGCGAAAGACCTCATCTTTATTGATGAATCCGGTGTCAATTTAGCGTTAACACGATTACAGGCTCGCGCCCCTAAAGGTCAACGAGCCCACGGCAAACGCCCTCAGAAACGCGGCCAGAATGTCTCCATTGTGGGGGCTCTGAGTTTCTCTGGCTTATTGACCAGTACCAGTATCATGGGGGCCTTTGATGGCTTAACTTTCGAGGCCTTTATCTCGCAGCGGTTGGTTCCCAAATTGTGGCCAGGGGCTTGCGTCATCATGGATAACTGCTCTATTCATTTGGGTAAAGATATTGAGGAGATGATTCATCAGGCCGGAGCCTCGCTGCTCTATTTGCCACCGTACTCACCGGAATTCTCACCGATTGAAAATCTCTGGTCAAAAGTCAAATCGATACTACGGTCACTCGAAGCGAGAACCTATCCCGACTTAGCAAAAGCCCTGGAGAAGGCATTCGAAGAAGTTTCTTTGGAAGATATCGAAAACTGGTTCACAAATTGCTGTTACTGTACCTCACTAGAATGAGAAATACTGTATACTTAAACTGTTATCTAATCAGGAAGGAAGGATATTTTTTCATGCTGTAAACTTTCAGGTTTTTTTAGATGTTTTGTAT
>JAXHTJ010000290.1:0-1370 GCA_034190245.1 Halobacteriota archaeon
AGGTACAGCTCAACAAGAGGGCTGAAGAGGGCGCAGAGTGATGTAAAATTTGATGAAGGATTGTGAGATATGCTCGGATAATGCTTGGATACTATAGTGTCATTTATAATCAAAAGCCTAATAATTCATACTTAAGAACCTCATCGAGAACCTTTTCGATCCATCCTTTTGCAAAGCTGAGCTGTGACGAAAACTCTTCAAAATGCTCTCGTATTAACCACATCAAATAGTTGAGATCCGGGATAAAAGTCCTGGATATGACACGTTTTATACTCTTCCGGATAAACTCGATCGGATTCAAATCTGGTGAATAAGGGGGCAGATAGACCATCTCAATGTCACATTCTAACGCAAACGCTTCAGTCTGCTTCGCATGGTGTGATCTGAAATTATCGAGAATCAAAACGATCATCCTTTGGGAATTACGCTCTCGTATCAACCTCAAAAACTCACACACAGCTTCTTTTTTTGAATCGCTCTTGAAATCAATAACTGAGGTTCCATTTATCGCGTAAAAGCCAAAGGTATTTGCTCTTAGTTTTGATGTATTTTTCCGTATTGCTGATTTACCAAACGACCATAGTCGCTGTGTATTCGCCGTTGTCTGTGGTGAGGTCTCATCGAGAAATCCGATGATTGTCCCCCTACGTACTGCGGCGAGTTTTTTTTAAATGCTCCTCTGCATCTGCAGGTCTCCTGTAATCTCGCGGATAGGGCTTGGCATATCGCATCCCAAAATTCCTTAAAATGATTCGTACCTGTTTCAACGAATATTCTACTCCGAAGGTGCTTTGTATAAACTCACGAACTTCACTTGTTGTCCAATCGCCTCGTTCCTTGAGTAACTCGTGGAGCTGCTCCTTCTGCTCTCTCTTGAGTTTAGACGGTCTACCGCCGGCGTAGCGAGGCACTAATCCGGAATAACCCTGCTCATTCCAGCGCTTCTGCCATATATAGCCCACGGACTTCGTAATGCCGACTTGTTGTGCAGCAAGTTCAACGCTCTCGCCCTCATACCGGTATTTGACAAAGTAGAGCCTCTTTAAGATCTTTACATCCTTTTCCAATGTTTTTATCCGCTTGTTAAGTTCATCAAAACTCTCATGTCGTTGAATTGGGATCTGTTCTGGTTTGGACATGACATTATACTAAAAGACATTAATTTTTGATTAATTTTAAGTACTACTTTCACCATACATATTAATGGCGATATTATGAATATAAGTGATTTACAACGCCAATATAAGGTCAGTACTTCGGAAAGTAATATATTTATCCATCCTCTCCCTGATCTTTAATTAAATACAAACTAAAACAAAGAGGGGATGGACATTGAAGAAGATTGTTGCTAAATTATTTATTAGTTCCCT
>JAXHTJ010000291.1:0-1365 GCA_034190245.1 Halobacteriota archaeon
ATTTAAGTACATGGTCCTATTCTTCGATGAGATCGATGCTCTTGCACCCCATAGAGGACTTCACCCGGGTTCATCCGGTGTTGAAGAGAAGGTGGTTGGCGAACTACTTACATGGCTTGAAGGATTCAGGCCATTGCCATCTAACATCTTGGTTGTCGGAGCTACAAATATGCCAGGTCTTGTCGATTCTGCGGTGAGACAGAGATTTGATAGACTCATAGAGGTATCACAGCCGAGAGACAAGGCGACTGTTATTGAGATCATTAGTAGATACATCAAATCTGAGAAAGTACCAATCGACAAGAATCTACTCGATTCCTTTGGGGATGAAGCCTGTAAGGTATTATCCGAGGAGTTTTCTGAATTCCTATTTAGAGATGAGTATATTGAACTGAAAGGAACAAGGATTAACCGTAAGGATATAATTACAGGACGTTTGATATCTCAAACAGTTGAGAACGCAAAAGAACTTGCTTTATATGATAGAACGATCCTCAGAGAGAATATTCCTAAGAGATACAAGGAAATATTTGAGTCAATCGGTTCAAGAGAGCAGGTAGTAGGGCTAAGCTTAAAATACAAGAGTCCGGAGGATATCGGTATAAATATGGAATATCTGAAGGCAGCGTTTGAGATGAATGAGTTCGAGAGGGCTGAAGAGATTGTTTCTTCCCAGCAGATCTACCTCTCAGATAAGAGAAAAGAACCTCAATGGGCCGGCCTTTCATATTACTCTTGAGTTGTATAAAGTTTTATATACTTTAAGTAAAGATGGCTTTACAAAAAGTATAAAATGTTATACTTTTATAAAGCTCAAATGGTGATTTTGATGGAGATTGATAGCTCCGATATCCTTGATATTTCAGTTTTGGTCTTTTTTCCAATATTTTTGATAATAGATCATGTTTATGGCCAGGACAACATTCCTGCAGCTCTTTTTTGGGGACTTATCGTATGCTTTTTTGTATTGGTTGGTACCTGTGCATATCTTGGAAGAAGATCGAGAGCGTATACCGATGAACGAATAAAAAGAGTAGAGGTCCAGGCGGGATATAATGCATTCTGGGTCTTGGTAATCCTTTTCTTCGTGGGCGTCTTGAAAGATAATTCCGATGTGGGTATCTTTCTGGGCTTACTAACCTATTACACATCTCGGTTCTACTACAATAAGATAGGATTGAAATGAAGAATAAAATTAAAGTATATAGGGCAATGTTTGACCTGACACAGGAAGACTTGTCTGAAAAAGTTGGTGTATCAAGGCAGACAATAAATGCAATAGAGAAAGACAGATATAATCCTTCTCTTGATCTTGCTTTCAAACTTGCAAAATTGTTTGAAGTAGGAATTGAAGATATCTTTACT
>JAXHTJ010000292.1:0-1361 GCA_034190245.1 Halobacteriota archaeon
GGTCTTTCATATTCCAGGGAGTACAGTTACACAGTATCAGCTTATGACGCTGCAGATAATGAGTCGGATCAGTCAGGTCTTGCTTCTGCAGAGACTTTGAATTTTATAGACCTCAATGTGTCTCACTATGTGCGAGCTGACGCGACTGGTAATAATGATGGGACTGATTGGACTAATGCCTGGACTGAATTTCCTCAAAATAAAGATTTTATTAGAGGACATATATATTATATTGCTGATGGTGATTATCCTTTTTACCATTTTAGTGCTCAACAGGATGGCGAGAAATATATCTATATTAGAAAAGCAACAGAGTCAGATCACGGTACTGACACTGGATGGAACAGTTCTTATGGTGACGGACAGGCAAAATTTAATGATAGATGGGAGATGAGTAAAAGTTATTATATCTTTGACGGCAAGACAGGCGGAGGGCCAGGCAGCCGCGAGACTGAACGCGGGATACAGGTGAATGCTGATGATACACCTTTTGTTGAGGGTGAGCATATGCGTTTAGTTGCTATGCATGGATATCCTGCATGGAATAGAGAGATGCCCAGTAACATTGAATTCCGTCGTATAGATTTTAGGCATCAGGGAATAGATAGGATTGGCTCTCATAGGATTATCAATAACCATGCAGATGTTGCTGATCCTGTAAATGATGGGTATAGAAATATCAGTATTAGGTATTGTTCTCTTTATAATGCCTCAACCATGCTTATTTCATCTGTTTATGGATCAGGCTGGGTTGCTGAATATAACTATTTTGCGCGAAATAATTCTACTCCTGAAATTCATGGAGCAGCCTGGCAGGATCATGGTTCAAATAATATGGTTGTTAGATACAATATTTTTGAGGATACTCAAGGGACTTCAGTAATTGACCTAAAAAGGAACCTTGGCCACAGCAATGATAACTGGCATATTTACGGCAATGTTTTCTTTTCAACAAATGGATCTGATATTGAGCTGGGCATGGGAATAGTAAGCGATAATGGAAGCGCATCAGGTACTGAAACAACATCTAGAATATATGTTTATAATAATACAATTTATAATCTAGATGGTCATAGAAGTGGAGTTGAATTTTGGGTTCCTGATGACGGCACCCGTTATGCGTATAATAATTTATTTATAAGGAACAGGTGTAAGGTGTACTTTAATGAAGTAAATTATGATTATAATTACTATTATGACAATATAACGCTACAGTTTGATTTAGCTGAACACGATCAGGTATCAGATAGTGATCCCTGCACAGACTTTCTTAACTATGATTTCAGATTAAGTGGCGCAACTGACGCTGGTATTACCTTGCCAGAGCTGTACAATAAGGATATGTACGGCAACATTCGCGG
>JAXHTJ010000293.1:0-1352 GCA_034190245.1 Halobacteriota archaeon
ATTAATAAGAATGGCAAGGAAGAACACCCAAGTTATTGTGGGGGTGGTTGTTATAGCCATCTCTCTTATTGCAGCGATATACAGCCTTCAGGATTCCGTGACCCCGTATTCTACTGTTAGTGATATTGTCGGTAAAGGGGACGATATGATCGGAAAGAGGTTCCATGTCAATGGGACTGTCGTAAACGATACAATCGACTGGAGTCAGGAAGATATGCTATTGAAATTCAAATTGACCGATAACGTAAGTATGATGGATGTTGAATACTCTCGACCTGCTCCGAATAATTTTGAAGGCGGAAGGATGGTTGTAGTCGAAGGTATGTACAATGAGGATAGGGTCTTTGAGGCTCGTGAGATCCTTGTTAAGTGCCCCTCAAAATATGCACCTGATGAGAGTTACGATGTAGAAGAGTGATTTAATGATCGGATACATCTCACTTGTCTTGGCTATCATCGTCTCGGTCCTGACGATGCTATCCTATGCATACTGGCACAGATCACATCGTAGAGTGTTTATCGAGGTTGGAAGAAACGGCGTCTATATAATATGTGGCCTATTGAGCTTTGCTTCAATCTGGCTCTTCTATCTCCTATTTACACGTGACTTCCAAAATACATACGTATATGGATACACAAGCAACGACCTATCGTGGTTTTATACATTCTCGGCATTCTGGGCAGGAAGAGAGGGATCTCTATTGTTATGGTCCTGGATGCTATCGATAATGGTTGCATTTGTTGCAAAAAGCTCAAAGAATGAAAAATTCTCGGCATACGCCACACCAATCCTTGTTGGAATCAATATCGCATTTCTTATAATGCTTGTTTTTATATCAAATCCTTTTGCGAGGACTCCTTTTACACCGATCGATGGTTATGGCATGAACCCTGTTTTACAGGACCCGGGTATGGTGATTCATCCCCCAATACTATTCGTCGGGTACGCAGGTTTTGCAATACCATTTGCATATGCTCTTGCAGGCCTTTTGACAGGTGACGATACCTGGAACAAACGTTCTAGATACTGGGTCCTTGTCTCTTGGATCTCACTTGGACTTGGTATATCACTTGGTGGTTGGTGGTCGTACCATGTTCTCGGATGGGGAGGTTATTGGGCATGGGATCCGGTAGAGAATGCATCTTTATTGCCCTGGTTGATCTCCACTGCGCTTCTTCATTCAATGGTTATTCAAGATAAGAGAGATGGCATGAAAATAACAAACATACTCCTTGCAGTATTCACTTTTATCTTGATAATATACGGTACATTCCTGACAAGAAGTGGTGTTTTGTCCTCGGTTCATGCTTATGCGGAATCGCAATCTGCTTTCTTCTACTTGGCATTCATT
>JAXHTJ010000294.1:0-1348 GCA_034190245.1 Halobacteriota archaeon
AAAGCTTTATGTAGTATACAAAACTACATTCTAGAAATAAGAAGCTAAATGTATTCTACACATCATACTATCACTCAAAGTAATATCATGCATCTACAGTGCAGCTACGCACGTCAAGCTACAAAAGAAGGTATCAACTATATCACCTAATGAACAACATCAAGAACAGAAATATATATATCAAGGCCAAGACGTCTCTCAACAATAATATAAACATATATAGAATATATATACTTAAAGTATATATTTCTATCGTTCCTAATGTGCCTATGACTAAGCACTATATCAACAAGTCATATCCTAACTATAACAAGTGCTGGCTCTGGTCTAGCGGTGTTCGGACAGTGTGCCGCGACACCCGCTAAGCTCCAGAGGTCCTAGGATCGAATCCCAGTGACAACAACATATAATATATTGTTCCAGACTATAAAAACAAGTCAAATGCAATAACAATATTGCCTAAGTCAGGTCAAAGCCTAACACCACTCCCTCCTCTAGTGGGTGGCTCCTGACAACCACTCAAAAGGTACACAGTCACTCCAAAAATACAGTCAGCCAAGGGCATATCAAACCCAATAAAGGCTCCACATCATAACGACACAGAGGCAGAAAGTACACCCAAGGTTGCAATACAAGCAAAACTTTTGGTAAGACATACAACTTGACTTCCAACTCCTAAATCTGGCATAAGAGTTGGGTAGGTGGGCAGCTCACCAATGGGTAAGTCAAGAAGTACATCAAACTACTAAGTCAAACTTACAAAGCGTACATACCCAAACAAAATACAATCATTCCCTCATGTTCGGATGCTTCCCCAAAAACCACTTCAATAACTACTGGCAATTCTACAGATTGGATTCAGGCTCCCAACTATCATCAAATGAAGAGTAGCCAACCCAACGCACTAAAAACTCTCTCTCATGTCGGTTGCTTCTTTTTCTCATATCTAACACACATTGCACTTCAAACTCATTTTCACCATCCTCAAGCAGTACAGGTTAAGTTACAGCGGCAGAACCATGGACTCTCTTCAACTAGGATGAATGAAACACATCATGTATCTTCCAGTTGCCAGGCAAAGACAACCTATAGGCTTCTGGAGACACAACACTCAAAACTGTAAAAGGCCCAGCAAACTTCGCAGCAAGTTTTCTACTTCCTAACTTCAAAGGCAAGTTCTAAGTATTCAGGAACACACTATCTCCAACAGTCAGATCATGTTCACGCCTTTTAGGGTTCATGACTCCCCGCATGCGATCCCGAGAAGCTTCCAGCGAAGATTAAACCTGTATATGAATATCAGAGCGAGCAGAGACCAAATCTACAGCAGCAGGTACTTACACTTTAT
>JAXHTJ010000295.1:0-1335 GCA_034190245.1 Halobacteriota archaeon
AAGAGGTTTGATTAGTGACCATTCTCCTTCTGTTAATTCCTCAAACTTCACGAAGTCCCCTCAAATTATGATAATCTGTTATGAGGATGATGAATGTAAATGTTTTGAAATGGGTTCCATGAATGCCAAGATCTCAAAAGTTCACCCCCGTGTTCACTCTGAGGTGGGGGTATACTCACCAATTTCAACGCCAACACCCCAGATGAACTTCTCACGTAAATCCCCTCTAAGCCTATTCTTCAGAGCCTGTCACATTATAGGCTTTGACCCTTATTTTGGGATCTACCATAGTGATACCTCTGGCATCCCTTCCTTTGCCTATGACATCATCGAACCCTATCGATGGATAGTGGAAAAGGCTCTTATCGAAAATACAAATAAATTTAAAATAAAACAAGATTTTACTCTCGACAAGAACACGGGAATTGTTCGATTAAAAACAAGTGGAGTAGACACCTTATTACCAATCCTTTATTCGATCTTGGCTGCCCGTGTACCTTATAGAAATAAGAACTACCAATGGACGACCATACTACAATTAAAACTCCGTGAACTCAGCCTGTGGTTGCAGGATCCCGACCAGAAATCATTTACATTTACACGGCCACAGCCCAATCTATAACCAAACCCTCAAGGACCCTGCATGAAACGAAGAGACAAGCCCTCTTTACTCTTTAGTCTGGGTGAAGGCTGAACGGATGTATACCACTCGAGACTTCGTCGACACAGATAATAACTCTTTACTCGTTAGTCGGGTTGAAGGAGTGGACATTCTTGATTAAAAAGCTGGGAAATTTTTCCTTTCGAGGATGCCGTGTATGACGTTTTAAGATGTGGATTAGAGATAAGGATCGTAGGAGTATGTTTTATAGGCTTAGAGGGGATTTACGTGAGAAGTTCATCTGGGGTGTTGGCGTTGAAATTGGTGAGTATACCCCCACCTCAGAGTGAACACGGGGGTGAACTTTTGAGATCTTGGCATTCATGGTTAACTCTTGAGATCTTGGCATTCATGGTTAACTCTTGAGATCTTAACATTCATGGTTAACTCTTGAGATCCTGAGATTCTCCGTAACTCTTGAGATCCTGACTTTCGGGGTGAACTTTTGAGATCCTGACGTTCGGGGTGAATCCTTGAACTTTTGAGATTGGAATCAACTCTTGAAATCATACCCTCAGGGTCAACTCTTGAACTTTTGAGATTGGAATCAACTCTTGAACTTTTGAGATTGGATTTAACTCTTCAGGCTGAGATCTTGACATTTCACTTTGAGTATGGGATCTTAAGATTGGAGGTGGAGATAAAATCTTGATGTGTCTCCCTTGTTATTGATT
>JAXHTJ010000003.1:0-53574 GCA_034190245.1 Halobacteriota archaeon
TAGTAGCAACTGGGGGCGTTTTATCTGGAGCTACAATTACAGTCAATGAAACGATCACATCAATCGTGTATGTTTTCATCTTATGGGTGGCCATTGCTGGAGCTTCTCACATGATCTCAACAGCACTTAGAGGGGGCGGAGAGTTTCATCCTCAGATGACCACACTCATTGGTTTCAGCACAATTCCGATCTGTATAGGGTATGCAATATATATGATGGCTCCGTATGGCGTGATTATACCGATCGCAGTAATCTGGTCAGTGATAATATCGTTTTTTGGGGTGAAGGAATCACGCAATCTGACATCCACAAAATCTGTTATCTCCGCAGGTGCATCTCTCCTATGGCTGTTGTTACTACTTTGAAAATTTTTAGTAATTGAAGCAAAGACTTGCTGATGTATAAATATGTCCCGTAGAAAATTAGAAGAAGAAACGGAAAAGCTGATCGACGATTTGAAAAATTCTTCTAGCTTAATCCAGACAGTGAAACATGGAACGAAGAATTCGAGGAATGGATGATGGGTGCTTATGAGGAGGATGTAGAAGAGATAGATTATAATCAGCCACTTGAAGTGGATACAAAGATCCTAAATGACTTTTCTGAGGATGATTTGAGTCATACATCCGTTTTGAAAGATTTTCAGACGTTTTTAAGCTACATTTCAGAGAAAAATGGTATGAAGTTAACCAAGGCAAATAGTTTTATCATGAGACGTGATCTCTTGGCATTAAACGAAGTTATGAGTGAACCGGAAAAATTGAAGAAGACAGTAAATCAACCCGGTTCTAAGACAATGCGCCTATTTTACAACATGGGTAGAACCTTAAATCTATTCATCGTGAACTCGAAAAACACGTTAAAGATAACTCCAAGAATGGAGATTTTCAATAAGCTTTCGCCGAGGGGGCAATTTGCTATTCTCTTTGATGCCATGTGGAACAAAACGAGATGGCAGAAGTTTCTATCACCGGATAGTGGAGGAAGACCAGAATGGGCACAAGAAGAGAGAACGGAAATTGCATACGCATTATCTGATTGTGAAGCAGGGAAAAATATCCATATCGAGATTGGATTAAGGGGCTTTACATGGAAGACGGCGATGATGAATTAAGCGCATCTCTTGATGCAATGACATTTATATGCAGCGTCTTTGAAGAGAGGATCATTCCAGCACTGAAGTTATTTGGACTCCTTTATTTTGAGTATGGGAAGAATAGAGATGAATATTTCATTAGGCACTGTTGGGGAATAGAATGGTTTTCGGTTACAGGCTTTGGGAAGAAGATATTTAAAGCCGTTGGAATATGAAAAAAGAAGAACTAAGAGAGAGAATGGGTAAGAGAAGCAATAAGAGCGAGAAGCTTCTCCTGTATTGAAACATTTGAACAAGGTTTATGCTTATTGAATTTGCGATGGGGGTGGCAGAAAATGCGAAACATGGATGAGATAATTCAGACGATGGGCAAGGTAGAAGATGAACCCAGAGATAAAAATGATTATGATAGATGAGAATACAGATGGAGTAATAGAAAATATTAAACACATCAAAAATAATGCCGAAACCATTAATGGAAATCTTGGTGATAAACAGGTTTTTTGGATTTGAAATCTAAGTTAGATGTGATAAAATGACCGAAACACAACAGCGTATCCACGTAAGTAGGGTTGAGGTGAACTCAATCGAGTTCGATCATGAGGTGATGAACATCCCTATCAATCTTGGAGAAGAAGTCAGTTTCGAGTTCATTGTAATAAACTACGGAAACCCCGCACATGTACATCTTTCCACAAGTGAGGAGATTGGAAAACAGGTGAGCTTTCTCAAGGACAATCCATACGTTAAATACGAGGAGAGGATACCTGTGATACTGAGATTACCCAAGGATGGAGGCTCCCAGGAGGGGGAGATATTCGTGACAACTGGATACGGCTCGAAGAAGAAGAGCTTCAAGGTTAAGATGCTGATCAAAGAGGAGAAGAAGCATGAAGTAATCGTAGACAATAAATTGTCAAAAAAGGTGACGGAGAAGCCTAAGAAGAGGGAATTGAGCGGGATTTATAGTCAACAGGAGGTGATGGTAGCGACATTTACGCTAGTATTGATCCTTCTTTCTCTGTTCCTGACATTTTACGGAGAAGACTCGTATCCTTTTGCAGGATCGTTGCTTGCTTCAATCCTGATAGTATTTTTGGTCCTGTATAGTTATAAAAGATCAATCAGTTTGTGAGGTTTTATGAGGTATATTATAGTTACTGGTGGAGTGATGAGCGGACTCGGGAAAGGGATTACATCTGCATCAGTCGGTTTAATCTTAAAGAGTCTCGGATTATCTGTAACCGCTATCAAGATAGACCCTTATGTGAACGTTGATGCAGGGACTATGAATCCCTATCAGCATGGAGAGGTCTGGGTTACTGAAGACGGTGGAGAGATAGACCTTGACCTGGGTCATTATGAGCGTTTTCTGGGTCAGGATCTCTTGAAAGACAACAATATCACTACCGGACAGATATATGCTGAAGTAATTGAGAAAGAGAGACGTGGTGACTACCTGGGGCAGACCGTTCAGATCATACCCCACATAACAGATGAGATCAAGCGAAGATGCAGGGTGATCTCCCGAAGAACAAAAGCAGATATCGTTTTAATCGAGATTGGTGGTACTGTAGGGGATATTGAATCAGAGCCTTTTTTGGAGGCTGCAAGGCAGCTCAGAATTGAAGAAGGATTTAAAGATACGATCTTCGTCCATGTAACACTCGTTCCAATTGCAAATACAGACGAACAGAAAACGAAGCCTACTCAGCATTCTGTTGCCGCTCTCAGGGAGAGGGGTATCCTGCCAGACCTTATCATTGCAAGATGCGCAGAAAGATTGACCGCAGATTCGAGAAGGAAGATAGCCCTTTTCTGCAATGTGGATGAACGGGCAGTGATAGGTGGTTATGACGTTGATAACATATATAAAGTGCCCCTGGTATTTGAAGAGGAGGGAATGGATGATTTTTTGGTTGAGAGGTTTGAACTGACGTCCCGGGGGTATAACCGCGAAAGTGACGGTGACCATCTGAAGAGATGGAGAGAGATCGTTAGAGGAATGGATAGCACCAAGAGGGAAGTCACAGTAACCATGGCTGGTAAGTACATAGGTGGTGATTCATACATCAGCATAGTTGAAGCATTGAAGCATGCAGGAGCTTTCTATGCAACGAAGATAAAGATCAACTGGGTGGACACAGAAGAGTTCGAGAAAGACCCGGAGAAGATTGAGGTTATAGGTAATAGTAATGGGATAATAGTGCCTGGTGGATTTGGATCGAGAGGGACTGAAGGTAAGATAATGGCGATTCGGTATGCAAGAGAGAATAATGTCCCATTTTTAGGCCTGTGTTTTGGCTTCCAACTAGCCACAGTTGAATTCGCGCGGAATATAATTGGATTGAAGAGGGCAAACAGCGCCGAAATCAATCCCCGAACGAAAGATCCTGTCATCGATATTCTGCCAGACCAGAAAGCTATCAAGGATCTTGGAGCTACGATGAGGCTCGGGGCGCAACCGGTCAAAATTGAGAAGGGCACAAGAGCGCATTCGATCTACAGCAATCAAGAGATCATTCTGGAACGGCACAGACACAGATACGAAGTCAATCCAAATTACATAAGGGCATTGGAAGATCGTGGTTTGATCTTCTCTGGAAGATCTCCTGATGGGAGAATGGAGATCTTAGAGGTGCCATCACATCGCTTCTTCATGGCAACCCAGTTCCATCCGGAGTTCAAGTCAAGACCCGGAAACCCGTCTCCCGTATTCAGGGAGTTTGTTGGAAGCATGATCGAGTCAAAGTGAAGGGATAGGAGATGAAAAAGGAAGTCTTTTTTACGAAGAAGGCACCTCAGCCAAAGGGAGCTTACTCTCAAGCCGTTATCCATAATGGTCTTTTGTATATATCTGGGCAGGTTCCCATCGACCCAATAACTGGCGATATTTTTAAGGGAACGATCGAGGAAGAGACGAGATTGGTGCTTGAAAATATAAAAGCCATCGTAGAAGGGGCTGGAAGCGAAATGGGGGATGTTTTGAATGTAACGTGCTATCTTGCCGATATCGATGAATTTAAAGGTTTCAACAGAGTATATGGGGAATACTTTGAGAAAAAACCACCCGCAAGAACAACCATTCAAGCGGGAAAACTGCCTCTCGGTGTGAAGATAGAGATCGATGCAATAGCTGCAATTGGATGATGCATTACCAAGGATTTAAAAAAAATAAAAAAAAGTGGAGTTTACCTCTTGAAGATCTCTGGCATCTTCTCGATCAACTCCTGAGGTGTCCACTTTTCTTTCTTCGATATACCCTTACCGGATTTCCATGGAATCATTCTGTTGACATTTGCTCCCATGACATGAATCACCTCGCCATTTACTCTTCTTGCTGCTTCTGAGGCCAGGTATACTACAACCGGTGCAATGTTTCCCGGATCCATTGGATCAAAAGCACCCTCCTTCGGCTTCGCTTCTGCCATTGCCCCGCCAAACTTCGTTCCCTCTATTGTCATCCTTGTCCTTGCAGCAGGACATACAGCATTGACGGTCACACCATATTTTTTCAACTCTTTGGACGTGATAATTGTGAAGGATGCAATTCCAGCTTTTGCAGCTCCGTAATTACCCTGCCCGGGGTTTCCGGTTAGTCCGGAATCAGAGGTTGTATTTATGACTCGTCCATACACCTTCTTCCCGGCCTTCGATTGTGCCCTCCAGTATTCAGCCGCGTGTCTGATGGTGTTGAATGTGCCTTTAAGATGCACTCCGACGACGATATCAAACTCATCTTCACTCATGTTGAAGATCATCCTGTCCCTCAGGATACCGGCGTTGTTTACAAGTATATTTAGATCGCCGAACTCATCTACCGCTTGTTGAACCATCTCCTTGGCAGCATTGTAGTCTGTAACGCTACTGTAATTTGCTACTGCCTCTCCTCCCGCATCTTTAATCTCTTTTACAACCTCACCGGCCGGGGTCGAATCACTCCCTGTTCCATCCCAGCGTCCACCCAGGTCATTGACAACGACCTTTGCACCTTCCTGGGCCAGAAGTAACGCTTCGCCTCTTCCGATTCCTCGTCCAGCTCCTGTCACTATTGCTACTTTTCCATCTAACAATCCCATTTTAATGCCCTCTTTTAAACATTTACCTCTTATTTCACGTAATGTTATATAAAAATAATTGAAGATATCCCTGTAGCATATTGTGCACCAGGAACCATGCACCTTTTAAAAAATATCTACAATCTACCGATCCTCTCTATTGCTTCTTTCATCCTCTCAACAGGTTCAGTAAGCGCAAATCTCAGATACCCCTGCCCATACTTACCAAACCCAACTCCTGGAGTTGCAACTACCCCAGCCTCTTCGAGTAAAATTTTGGAGAAACCGATGGAGTCATACTCATCGTCAGGGACCCTTGCCCAGACATAAAATGTTGCCTTTGGAACCTGCATATCCCAGCCAAGCGCCTTTAAACCCTGCACCAGAGTATCCCTTCTCTCTTTGTATACCTCAACGTTCTTACTTATACAGTCTTGAGGCCCTGTCAACGCAGTTATACCTGCCTCTTGAACTGCCTGAAAGAGACCCGAGTCGATATTGGTCTTTATCTGCCCTATGCCATTCAGAATCTCTTCATTGCCGACCGCGTAACCGACCCTCCAGCCGGTCATGTTGTATGTCTTTGATAGCGAGTTGAACTCTATTCCCACGTCCCTTGCACCATCAATTGTGAGAAAACTCAAAGCTTTATACCCATCGAATGTTATCTCTGAGTATGGATTATCGTGGCAGATTATTATCTCATTATCTTTTGCGAAATCGACGGCTTCCTTGAAGAATGATTCATCCGCAGTCGCCGAAGTTGGATTGTTCGGATAATTTAAAAACATCATCTTCGCTTTTCTGGCAGTATCGGGACCTATTGCCTCCAGATCCACTTTAAAGTCATTTTCAGAGGTTAAAGGCATCACGTGTGGTATCCCATCTGCAAGTATGGTCGAATTGTTATAGACAGGGTACGCAGGATCAGGAACCAGCACAACATCTCCGCTGTTTATAAATGCAAATGGAGCATGCGCAATCCCCTCTTTTGAACCTATCAACGTGAGCACCTCGCTCTTCGGATCAAGTGAAACTCCTTTCGTCTTTTCGTACCATTCTGCAACTGCTTCTCTGAACGAGAGCATGCCTATGTATGAGGGGTATCTATGATTTTCAGAATTCTTTGCGGCCTCGTACAATGAATCGATGATATGCGTGGGAGTTGGTAGATCAGGATCACCTACCCCAAGGTCTATGACATCAATACCTTTGCCAATCGCTGCGGATTTTGCTTCGTCGATATCCGAAAATAGATATGGTGGTAATAGATTAATCCTCTCCGAGTACATACAAGTCAACCTTTAGTTTAGAGGTGATCACCCGCTCATAAAACTTTTGAAGTAGAGAGAATGTTTAATACACATCAGGCACTTAATATCTTGTTAAGTATAAGGACCTGTGAAGAGATGAAGAAAAAGATCATGAAACTTTTGGCCTTTCTATTTGTATTGACGCTATTTTTCAGTTTTACAGGGGTGGCACTGGAACTTGATAACCCCTCTGATTACATAATGATACACTATACAGGCTCTCATGTAGCGGAATTGACCTCGCCCAAGAGCGAGCTGGTCTTCCTTGTTGTGAAGGCGAGAATTGATAGCATCAAGCTGGAGGGGGCAGAAGATCTTATGCGCATAAATGTAAATGGGATGCCTATAACAAAGCCGCAGCTTGAAAACAAAGGCCCCAACTGGCAATATGCCGATGGAAGTATATTTTCATATTATAGTCTAAAACATGACTCATGGAACCTATTTTATAGCCCCGATTTCAAGTCAAATAATCTTGATGAAGCCGAATATAGCGGCTATAGTGTACTTCAGGGGGAAGCCTACAGATACAAATTTGATGTTACAGAGATGGTGATAAAAGGCGATGTCAATAAAATTACGATCAAACATGCAGCAGATGAATGGATAGATGAATATTCCAAAGAAGAAGTCAGAAGAATCAAGTCAACAGTAATCGTGGTCGAATCTGTAGAGTTTGAAGGGGGGGCAAGAGAGGCCCCAACACCATCAGTTACCCCAACGTTTGTTTTTAATGCTTCGAATACCTCCCAATCATCTGAAGAAGGAACGCCGGGATTCGAAGCAGTATTTGCAATCGTGGGACTTTTGACGGTCGCGTATATCTTCAGGAAGAGGAGATGATATAGACATATATAAAGTTGAGACTACAGACTCACTTCATCCCCATTTTCGGGTGCAATAGCATCACATTCGCAGTTCTCTCTGATCCATTCAGCAAACCCCTTTGTATCATCCCCGTGAACGGTAAAGACGCATTCCACTCCACTATCGCAGAATTTTGATACGATCGACTTCAGTCCGGCATCATCTGCATGCGCGGAGAAGTCGTATTGCTCAACCTTCGCTATGATGTTAAGTATCCTTCCATCGACTTCGATGCGATGTTGCTCTATTGCCTTTCTACCATTTGTATCTTCCACTTGATATCCTGTGAGCAGAATCTTGCTCATCGGGTCATTGTGAATCTTGCTGATATAGTATAATACCGGCCCACCATTCAGCATTCCGGCCGTAGTGACAACAATAGATGGCTCTGAAAGAACTCCTGACCTTCTTCTTCTTTTGACGAAACGGACATTATCAAAGGCTTCAGTGAGCTCCTTCTCATCCTTTAGAAATGATGGACTCTTTTCGATTATTTCAAAGACCTCTATACCCATCCCATCCACGTATGGTGAAAATCCATGTGCATGGAGGATCATCACGATCTCCTGAGTTCTACCCACAGCAAAACAGGGAATTATTGCATTTCCACCGTTATCAAGTGTCTCGGTAATGGACTCAATAAAAGCCTTCTCCAGCTCAGCTCTATTTGGGTGGCTCTTATTATAATATGTGCTCTCGATGATGAGTATATCTGCTGCTGGATAGTTGGGGTCCGCCCCGTTTATCAACCTCGTATCCATCGTGTTGATATCACCGGTGTAAAGTAGGCTCTTCTTCCCCTCGAGATATATACAGGAGCTACCAGGGATATGGCCCGCATCGTGAAGTCGGACACTATATCCCGATGTGAAGAAATCTTCATTATAGGATACAAGGGTGGTCTTCTCCATAAATTTCTTCAGATCTTCTTCAATGAACGGAAGAATGCCCTGCTCCTTTCCAATCTTGATCGTATCTTTACCCATAAGATAGGAGATGTCCCTTGTTGGAGGAGTCATAAAGACATCCAGCTTAAGATCCATAAGATTCGGTACTATCCCCGAGTGATCGAGATGAGCATGTGAAACGATGATAGATCTTGGACGGATGCCATTCAGGGGAAATTGTGGTGGATCTGACGGTTTCATCCCGTAATCAAGAAGCAGATCATCCACAAGTATGGCTGAGCGCCCTACCTCGCCACATCCTCCCAGAAATCTTATATCGATCTTTTTTCCCCCTATCCGTACGGTCGCATATGATCATCGTCTTCCTTTCTCACATCTCGATACTCTTGATGCTCGACTTCCCTTATCAGACCCTGCTTGATCTCATCAGCCTTCTCAATACCATCCAGGCTCACCTCAATATTCAGCATTTTTGACAGGACTTTCAGTAAAGCTCTGGCAGCCTTCAAATCACTGACATCGCGACCGGATGTTTCACCCAACAGGCATATTCCCTGCATGTCATAGAAGGTGCAAAGACCAATTAAGAGCCCGTTGATACCACTTATCGCCCCGCCATGCATCTTTATTACACCAAGCCTCGTTAGATCTTCAATAACCTCGGAACTGGTCCCTGCTCTGAAAACCCTCGGTTTTCTAAATTGATAACCACTCGCATATGCCGCCAGTGTAATTATACGTGTTACACTAAATTTTTTTGCGATCTTCAAGATCTTGTCCCCGAGCTCATACATGCCAACCGAATCAAGTGGTTGTGAATTTCCACAAAGAATTATCAGATCGGGGTCCTTCGTATAATAAAACTCGTTCTTCATAAGTTCGGCCTCCCTATTGTTGACCAAAACCTGGGATGGAAATCTCGTGGAATGCAGCGCCCCAAAAAGTTCTGCCTTAAGCTCGATTGCTAAATAGTCGGCTGCTATCTTCCCTATACTCCCGATTCCTGGCAGTCCACAGATCATTGTCGGGTTATCAAGGTCAGGATTTTCATATATGCTGGTATCTATCCCATTGTCATTCATCTACTCTCCCACCAACCTACCAGTTTACGCATAACATTGTATACATATCCTATATTTATTTATGTTTCCATCACATATTTGGTTTAATGGCCGAATTTATTGCTCACCCCATGATCAAACCGGCAAAGATACAAAAGCGGTCATATCAAATTTCTTTGGCTGAAAAAGCTGCAAAAAAATCTACAATGATCGTATTACCTACAGGTATGGGGAAGACGGTTATCGCACTCCTTGTGATGGCAGAACGATTGGACAAGGGAAAGATCCTCATGCTCTCACCCACCAAGCCATTGGTGGAACAGCACGTCGCTTTTCTCAGAAGCGCCTTGAGATTGGACCCTGAAGATATACAGGTCTTCACCGGGGAGATAACGCCTGATAAGAGGGAGGCGCTCTGGAAGAATGCAAGGGTCATCGTCTCAACACCTCAGGTGATAGAGAACGACCTACTGAACAGGAAGATAGACTTTCGAGATGTTGCCCATATAACATTTGATGAGTGTCACAGGGCAGTTGGAAATTACGCCTATGTATACCTGGCGGAGAAGTATTCCGAACAGAGTGAAAATCCTCTAACATTGGGAATAACCGCATCACCTGGAAGCGAATCTGATAAAATATCGGAGATCTGCTCCAACCTGCACATCGAATCGGTCGAGATTAGAACAGAGTATGATAGTGACGTGTCACCCTATGTTCATGAAAAGAAGATAGAGTGGAGAGTCGTTGAGCTTCCTGAAGAGATCCGGTCTTTGAAGAGGATGATGAGTGAGATTCTTGTTGATCGGTTGGACAGATTGCACAGACTGGGATTTTTGCCATACAAAAGAAGAGATATATCGATGAGAGAGCTCCTGGCACTCCAGAAGCGTACTCAGATTCTTCTATCTCAGCAGAAGCACTCCAATACATATAAAGCGGCCTCTATAGAAGCAGAAATTCTTAAACTGAAGCACGCTCTGGATTTGATAGAGACTCAGGGAGTTTCCGCCTTACAAAAATATTTTGAGCGCCTTGAAAATGAAGCAAAGTCAAAAGATGGGAGTAAGGCCACCAAAAGACTGCTTTCGGAGCCGAATATCAAAAAGGCCATCTCTCTACTTGACAGTTGTAAAGAACATCCAAAATTGAATGTTGCAAGACGAATTATAACAGGACAGTTCAAAAATAGTCCCAACTCAAGGATAATCGTCTTTGCAAACTTCAGGGACACCGCAGAGATGATCACGAGTTCCCTGAGAGATCTGGATGCAGTAAGGCCCATAAAATTTATCGGGCAGGCGAGCAAGTACGAGGACAAGGGACTATCTCAGAAGAAGCAGGTAGAGATACTGGATAAGTTCAGAAAGGGCGAGTACAATGTGATGGTTGCAACATCAGTCGCAGAAGAGGGGCTGGACATACCTTCCACGGATCTTGTGCTCTTCTATGAGCCTGTACCCTCAGAGATAAGAAACATTCAGCGAAAGGGTCGCACGGGAAGGGGGAGATTTGGGAGGGTGATCGTTCTCATTGCGAAGAATACCAAGGATGAAGCCTACTACTGGGCAAGCAAGGGCAAAGAAGAGAAGATGTACAGGAAGATGAGGCAACTTCAGAGGAGTGCCGATTACGACACAAAATCCTTCGAAAAACCATCTTTTCAGAAGATGCTCGGAGATAACGATTGCCAGGTTAAGGTCTTTGCCGACCAGAGAGAGGCGAGATCCGCGGTCGTCAAATCCCTTGACAAGCTCGGTGTTGAGCTTGTTTTAAAGACCCTGGAGGTTGGGGATTATGTCTTGAGCGAGAGGGTCTGTGTCGAGCGAAAGAGGGTGGAGGATCTTCTCAGCTCTTTCATGGACAAGAGATACCTCTTCGGACAGCTCTCCGACATGAGTAATGAATACGAGAAGCCATTGCTGATAATCGAGGGTGATGGGCTCTATGAGACTCGCAATATTCATCCAAATGCGATCAGAGGGCTGCTCGGTACCCTTGCCATAGACTTCTGTATGCCTGTGATATTCACAAAGGATGAAGAGGATACTGCAGCCATGTTACAGGTTATAGCCAGACGAGAGCAGGAGAAGAAACCCAAAAATTTCAATCCGCACGGTAAAAGATCCTCGCTGAGCCTGAAAGAACAGCAAGAGTACCTGGTATCATCAATATCAAATATCGGCCCCGTAACTGCCCGTAACCTGCTCACTCGCTTTGGATCTGTCGAAAATGTGATCAAAGCTTCGAAGGAGAGATTGATGGAAGTCGAGAGAGTCGGTCCGATAACTGCTGATAAGATAAGGGAGGTTGTTGGATCGGATTATGGTGGGTAAATGAAAACCCTAATACCCTCTCCCCACCAGAAAATCTGCAAGTTTTAGAAGGTCACTTCTCGCCTGTGAATCCGGGAAGATTCCAAGGCAATCTTTCGCCTTCTTCAAAAGATCATTTTCAAACTCTTTTGCATAATCGATGGCCCCACTCTTCCTCAGAATCTCGATGGCTACCATCTTCTCTTCTTCTGTATTATTCCTTTTATCAAGGATCTCAAGAAGCAGCTCTCTGTCATATTCTCCTAACTCGCCTAACGCATGGACGGTGATGACGGTTCTTTTCCCCTCTTCTATGTCTCCACCGACCTCTTTTCCATATGCATCCTCACGAATGTCTATATTTAAGATATCGTCCTGCAGCTGGAATGCCAGGCTTATATACTCGCAGAACTTTCCAAGGTTATCGACCTCCTCATCTGTCGCACCGCCGATTATGGCAGAAGCTTTACATCCAGCGGCTATTAATGATCCTGTCTTGAGTCTCAACGTCTTCAGGACTTCCTCTTCACTCAACTCATTTTTACTGAATATCTTCTCGTAAGAGTCTATGTCTCTACCCTGCCCCACACAGACATTAAGAACACCAAAAATTAATGTTTCAAAAGCCTTTATCGCCCTCTTCTCTTCAACACCTGAAGAATGTATGTCGTTGGCAGCAATTAAGGACAGGATCATCAGGGCATCTCCTGAATTGATCGCATGAGAAAGCCCATAAGGTTCTGAAAGATCATCTTTTTCTACCCCCATGCTCTTTAAGACACTATCGGCCTCATCCGGGGACTTTGTTATGCTGTTGCAATATGGACAATGAGACATGTCAGATAGAGCATCTCCAAGCGGAGAAAGATGAATTGCAAGCTTGTTTCTACGCAGATCGCCCCTGTCTTCTATGTCATCGTGGATCAGGCTGAAGTTATGAAACATCTCGATAGAGGCAGCAACCGGTAATGCCTTCTCTATATCGCCTCCCACAAGCTCACAGCTCAAGAGACACATGATCGGTCTGAATCTCTTTCCACCCCTCTCAAAAAAATCTACCAACGGAATCTTCAGTTGAGGAAACTTACCTACCAGATCCAGGTATCCATAGATCTTCTCCTCAATCTCTTTCGCATATCTTTCCTGGAGCTTGGCAATGATGTTTTCCATACACTTCTCCTCTTAATAACTTCTAACCTCATCTATCTTATCTCTGGCTATCTTCAGTACACGATCCTTAAGATCACTTACATCTTCTATATCTATTGTATCTCTGTCTTCAAATATCTCTCTTTTTATTCTCCTGCCTATCTCATCATCATATCCTTCTTTCAGCTGCACAATAATTGACCCTGGGGCGATATGTGTATCCGGGACAATTTTATCAATATCACCATCTGTTATCCCGATGATGGGAATTCCAAACCTGTACATCAGGTCTCCTGCAATATCGGTTGTGTCGTCGCCAATTGTGACAGCGATATCCGCACCCTTCGCTATCTCGAAAGTGCTTTCAGCACAATGATCTATAATCACAGCCTTCCCAGACTTCTCTTTTTCCAATACCCTCGGCCTTCTCTTCGTCCTTCTCAATATCCCCGTTTTTATGATTGCACTCTCCAAATCAACATCGCCGAGTTTCTCGATGCCATGCTCTTTTACCACTCCGCCATTAATCTCACATATTCTATTATTCTCAGAAACAATCTCCACATATTCGGAATTCGCCTTTCCTATCACAACACCGTTTATCAGGATGACTTCGTCGGGATAAACTCCGGACAGCCTCCTGTATATCTTCCCATCACTTCTCTTTACGGATTCTTCTATCTTAGGCGGCGGAACAACCGAGATTCCAAGATCTTCAGCCATCTCCAGGGCAAGCTTCCTTGATCCTTCAGTCCACGGGAGAATGGTGCCATCGGTGTCCCCGGGTCTCTCTATCTGGACGAGAGGGATCTCAAGTCTTCCAACATGAAACATCACAAGTCTGCCAAAAGCATGGCCTGTTTCTTTCGATTTCCCATAATTCAGCAGGTATAACTCATCTACTTCTTCAGACAGCTTCCTTACAGATTCACTCGGCCTTAGCCTCTCGGTAATGTCTATTCTATTCTCCAGTGAAGCATCTATGACCGCGGTCCTCCCCATCGTCCCACCAAGCTTTGCTTTGACATCGCCTTTGGTCTCTAACAGGTCAATTATCTCTTCTGCCCATCCGGAGTCAATTATCTCGGGCCCGTGAACCACCACACCGATCTTCTTCCTGTCCATCTTTACCCTTATTGAGTGGAAAAGAGTAAAATAGCTTTTGAAAAGTATTACAGAAATCTTTAGGTCTGAGATAACAGAAATAATTACCCTGAGATTGGGAGTGAGAATTTTATTTGAATGCAATAGAATCTGAAGGACTGATTAAGGTATACGATGGTATAGTAGCAGTCGACAGGGTTAGTATCAATGTTTCCGAGGGGGAACTCTTCGGTCTTCTCGGTCCAAACGGCGCAGGTAAAACGACTTTGATCAATCTGCTCTCCACCATGATCCCACCGACAGGAGGATCTGGAAGAGTGTGGGGACATAATATAATACATGGCTCTTCCAGGGTGAGGAGTTCTATAGGTGTTGTTTTTCAGGATACATCCCTTGATGATCAGCTAACCGGAAGGGAGAATCTTGACCTGCATGGGAGATTGTATGGGATGAGCAGGAGCCTCAGAAGAGAGAAGGTGGAAGAGGTCCTGAAGTTGGTCGAACTCTCAGATAGGGCAAAAGACCTTGTAAAGACCTATTCTGGTGGAATGATGAGGCGTCTTGAGATAGCAAGGGGCCTTATGCACCATCCCAAAGTATTGTTTCTGGACGAGCCGACACTCGGACTCGATCCTCAGACCAGGGCCCATATATGGGAATATATAAAGAAGCTGAACGAAGAGGAAGGAATAACAATGATTTTGACAACCCATTACATGGATGAGGCTGACAAGCTCTGTGATCGTATCGCTATAATGGATGGGGGTAAGATAATTATCACAGGAACACCTGAGAGCCTGAAATCGGGACTTGGTGGAGATATGATCTCCCTTGAGGGCGATGAAAAATCAAAAGATGGGATGGAAAAGCTCAAAACTGCCCTCATAGACATGGATTTTGTTAAAGAAATTGTGATTTCGGAAGATGGATTACATCTGACAGTTAAAGATGGTAAACGCTCTATATTAACAATTTTAGAGGTTGCGTCACGGTTAAACGTACAGATAGAGGCTGTAGAGCTCAGAAGACCCACGTTAGAGGATGTATTTTTACACCACACCGGAAAAGCGATAACCGAAGGATCAGTAGACCTTATGGACCATTTAAGATACAAAACACGTCGGAGGTCATAACTTGATTGAAAGTCTCAACAAGAGTATCTCGGCAATGTACACTCTCTGGCTTCGGGAGATGCTACATTTTATAAGGGCGAGGTCCAGAATAATCGGTACTATTGTGATGCCTCTGATGTTCCTTGGCATGCTGGGGCCGGGTTTTGGCATGTCGTTTCGGGCCAGCATGATGACAATAGATGCAGAATTTCTAACACCGGGGATAATAGGTATGACCGTACTATTCACATCGCTTATCAGCGGAGTCTCCATTATATGGGACAGAGAGTTCGGATTCTTAAAGGAGATGCTGATAGCACCTGTGAATCGTTATTTCATCGTTCTCGGAAAAGCGATTGGGGGAGTTACAGCCGGAATGATTCAAGGTATTATGATAATGATCATCGCAGGAACTGTAATTGGGGTGAGTTACATCTCTTGGTTCAGGGTCATAATTGCCATTGGTGTCATGTTCCTGATCGGTCTTGGATTTATCGGCCTTGGGATTGCTCTTGCATCCAGGATAGAGAGCCACGAAGGTTTTGAGCTGGTGATGACATTTATAATGTTCCCGATCATGATTCTCAGCGGGGCATTCTTCCCGATCGAAGGGTTGATGGAGTGGTCGGAATGGTTGGATCTGTTTGCCCGGTTGGATCCGCTAACATACGGAATTGACGCACTAAGAGGTCTCTTATTGGGGACGAATGTCTTTTCCCTGACTCTGGACATACTTGTTACCCTCACCTTCGCAATTGCTGCGATAGGCATAGGAGCTATACTGTTTGATAGAGCTATAGTGTGATACAAGTGTAATAAAATATGAAAAAAGAAAAGAGGGGTTCAACCCACTCTTCTAGCCGCTTCATCAATATCGACGGCTTTTATTGTTTTTCTACCGGCATGCTTTGCCCATTTTACTGCTTCTGCCGATATCTTTTCGCCGTATTCTTCCAATATTTCTGCCAATGCCGCTTTAGCATCTTCGCTTACTCTATCAGCTCCGGCATTTCTTATAACCCTATCAACCGATGCAAGTGGAAGTTCCATTCGGTCTCACCTCCTTTAATATATCTATAATGAAACTTACAAGAGTTCAATCTTGCAGTATTATTTAATTTGAAAAGCTGTATATATATCTTTCTATTATCAGGATATTCTATGGCCTTTATATTACAATATATATGATTAAACTGAAATTATTTTTAAAAAATTGTAAAAATAGGTGAGTTTGGATGGATCGAAATGCCCTCAACTGTAAAAAATACGGCCTTACTTCTTCGCCAGATTGTAGTAATACCTCAACTTGCAACTGTACTCGATTGCACTTGTTATCACATAGGCATCTTCGATGTTCTTTCCGATGGCAAAAGTACCATGCCCCCTAACAATGACGCCTTTATTCTTCGTTAATTTTGAACTTACGTCCTCTGCCAGTTCTGTTGATCCAGTCCCGCACTTAAGGATCGGGATTGAGTGGAGAAAATAGTCCCCCTCGACATCCATCGGCTCAATGGGCCCTTCCTCAAGGAATGATAGTATCACTGCAAAGGGGCAGTGTGCGTGTATTACGGCAAGAGCAGAAGTATTTTTATAGATGCTTCGGTGGACTATTGTTTCACTTGATGCTATAAGATCGAAGCTCGACGGATCGAAGCCTACTTCAACAATACTTGCCTCAGTCAACTCATCGAGCATGCTCCCACTCCTTGTTATCAGTATATTGTCTCCTATACGGATGCTCATATTTCCTGAGTGCGAGCTGACCATTCCACCTTCAACCAGCTTCTTCCCGAATCTTCTAAGTTCTTCGTACATACGATCACCACTTGTATATTACTTCACCTATCTCAAAGATATTTTACACTCACCAAGTCTCAATTCATTCATCTTATCTCTTCCTGGCACACCATCCTCGTCCCAGCCTCTGAACCTGTAATACTCCTCTAGTGAGCGATCGAATTCTCTTTTATCTATGCCGCCCTTCCCAAAGAATCTATCCGGCAAAGTATCATCATCTCTTGAAAATCCTTCTTTCAGGTTGAAGATTTTTTCGACGTTCCAAATCCTTTCGCCAACCTTCATTAAATCTTCAGAAGTGAAGTTTACACCCGTGATCGCACTCAACATTCCTGCATATTCCTCCCCGGATAGTGCGAAGGAGGAGAACTTACACATCACGAGTGAGTCGACGGCAGCGAGAATATTCTGAAATATCTGCACCAGTCCCGCTTTCCCATCAAAACTGAGTCTGTCCACGAGATTTGGCACCCCCAATATTTCCGGTGCAACCATGTAGGCCCTGAGGTGGCATCCACCCCGATTCGAGGTTGC
The DNA here is from genome assembly GCA_034190245.1 of Halobacteriota archaeon. Lineage (GTDB taxonomy): Archaea > Halobacteriota > Syntropharchaeia > DAOWMC01 > DAOWMC01 > JAXHTJ01. The sequence continues at coordinate 17,318 of JAXHTJ010000003.1, forward strand.
GTAAGAGAGAGCCATACCCAATGCCCCCCTCGGATCGTAACCGGGTAGCTCAAGTCCCTTCACATGCATACTTGCAGAAGGATCTTCCTTCTCCCGGGAGTGCTCAAGTGATCCTCGCCCCAGAAAACCTCTATTTCCTCTGGAATCTCCAATATCTTCAATAATCCCTGTAAAATCCTCAATATCGCAATCAGTCAGTTCTTTATAGCAGGCGATTGTAGAGCCACAGGAGATTGTGTCCAGACCGTAGTCATTGCAGAGCCGGTTCGCCTCAAATATTAGGTCTAAATCGGAGTTTTCGCAATCTGGGCCAAATGCCCAGAGAGTTTCATATTCTGGCACTTCAAGGCCATCTTTGGTCTTTCTCTTGCATGCGATAAAGCAGTTGTAGCAGGATCTTCTCGTAAGTTCATAATTCTTGTTTATATACTCTCCTGATACCTCTTCTGAGAATTCAAACCTGCTCTTTCTAAAGTTCTCCGTCGGCATGATATTCATATAATTTATCAGATTGACAAGAACCGGAGTTCCATAGGAAACAAGGCCTTTGGAGGTGACGGCATTGACCTTCAAGAGTCGCATGGCTTCTTCTCGTGATCTAGTGAATAATTCTCTCTCTTTTATTTCTGGCTTACTCTTACTTGATCCCTTTATAACAACTGCCTTCAGGTTTTTAGAGCCCATAACCGCTCCAAGCCCACCTCTCCCGCACGCATGAACGTAGTCGCTCATGATATTTGCAATCGGAACCTGTCTCTCTCCGGCACGTCCTATACAGGCAACCCTTCCACCATCTTCTGAGAGGATATTCGTCGTATCTTTCGTGTTTTTACCCCATATCTCGGTGGCATCCTTGATCCCTATCCCCTCTTCTGATATGTCCAGGTAAACCGGTTCATCCGATCTATTCAAAAAAACAAGTGCATCATAACCTGTCCGTTTCAGAGCAACCCCGAAGAACCCACCGGCACTGCAATCGAAGATCGTCCCTGTAAGTGGTGATTTGGAGATTACGGCATGCCTACCGGACATCGGTGCCACACCCGTAATTGGCCCGACCGAGAAGATCAGTATGTTATCCTCGCTCAGAGGATCTGTCTTCGCTTCCAAGTTGTCAGATAGTAACTTGACTCCAAGGCCCCTGCCACCCAAATATGATTTCGCAAGCTCAAAGTTAAGTGGAATCTCTTTTATCCTCCTATCAATCAGATCGACGACTGATATCTTCTCATTCCATCCATACATTTTAAGTAATAATCATCAAATGTAGCAGTATAAATAATCACCGAACAAGACCATAAGAAAAGGTTTAACACTTAAGAGATGAATCAATTTAGAGGATGAGATGACACAAAATGACACAAAATATGAAAGATGTCTGTATATTGATTCCGACCCTCAACGAAGAACGATCGATAGGGGAAGTAATCGAAGGATTTAAAAAGCTGGGCTTTGACAAAGTGCTTGTAATTGACGGTAATAGTAGTGATAAAACCAGAGAAATTGCAGAAGACGCAGGTGCTACCGTCGTAATTCAAAAGGGTAAAGGGAAAGGATTGGCAGTCCAGCAAGCATTTGGGATGATAGAGGACGATATTGTTGTGATGATAGATGGTGATGGTACTTATCTACCATCCGAAGTGAATAGTTTACTCGAGCCAATATTGCGTGAAGAGGCAGATCACGTAATCGGAAACAGGTTTTCAAATTATAGCAAAGGAGCATTCACAAGGTTGAATCTGCTCGGAAATAAGCTACTGAATTGGCTATTCAGTTTTGCTTATGGCCTCCATCTGGATGATATCCTCTCAGGATATAGGGCACTTACAAAGGAAGGTATAGAGGAGTTGGAGTTGAACAAAGCCGGTTTTGAGATTGAAGCAGAAATGGCGATCGAGAGTGTTAAGAAGGAGGTGAGAATCTCAGAAGTCCCCATCACATATGAGCCAAGGATCAAAAGTGCCACAAAACTCAATCCAGTACGTGATGGTGTCAGGATAGGTTATACGTTGTACGGGCTTGTGAAGACGCATAATCCTATGTTCTATTTTGGGTTGATTGGTGCATGTTTTATATTTTTAGGTTTGATAGGTGGTTTTTTTGTAACATTGGACTGGTTTAGGCAGATAGAACGCATTCCATTAACGGTGCTAACAGCTTTATTAATCATCACGGGTGTCCAGATATTTGTCTTTGGTCAATTGGGCAATCTTCTCGTTGCTCTACAAAAAGAGATGATACGAGAGTTGAAGAAGAGGTGATGAAGTTGATCGATATGATGGATGTAAAATATAAAGATGGACTGGTGCCCGCGATTGCCCAGGACTTTGAGACTGGTGAAATCTTGATGCTTGCTTATATGAATGAAGAGGCCCTGATAAAGACTGTCGAGACCGGGGTAGCGCACTATTGGAGCAGGAGCAGAAGCAAGATCTGGAGAAAAGGTGAGACGTCCGGAAATGAGCAGAGTGTTAAAGATATTCTGGTGGATTGTGATGAAGATGCAGTTCTATTGAAGGTCAAGCAGATCGGTGGAGCCTGCCACACGGGATATAGGTCTTGTTTTTACAGAAGACTTGATGGAGAGATTGTAGGGGAAAAGTTATTTGATCCAGAAGATGTGTATTGAAGAATGAAAAAAAATGCAGCCCGGTGGTGTAGTGGTCAATCATGCGAGGCCCTGGACCTCGCAACCGCGGTTCGAATCCGTGCCGGGCTATTGAGGAGGGGCCTTGCACCCTTCCAAAAATTAAAAAAAAGAGAGTTACCGACTTCACAAAACGAAATAGACTTCAGGCAATAATTAAGGCTCTCTTCTTACCTGTTTATTCCAATATAATTGTGAATTTTTTTATGATAGACTCTATACACTGAGATGACCTCTGTTATAGATCGCTGGTTTAATATATGATAACAACGATAGTATGAAGCTACAGTTAAAAATGGTTAGAATCGAAAAAAGAGAGGTGAATAGTATGGGATTTAGTAAGCTTATGGCAATTAGTTTTGTATCGTTGTTTATTCTGTCGATGCTTGTTGGGGTTGTGCCAGTGGCGGCCGTAACAACGACTTATGTGCCGGATGATTATGCAAAGATTCAGTGGGCTGTGAATAATGCCTCAGAGTACGACACAATAATTGTAAGAGATGGAAGTTACACTGAAAATGTAGATGTTAACGTGGCTCATTTGAGTATACTATCTGAGAATGGATCTGCTTCAACCACAGTTCAGGCTGCAAATTCAGGTGATCATGTCTTTTATGTTAATTCAGATTTTGTGAATATCTCAGGATTCACAGCGTCCGGGGCGACCAATGCGATCGGAATCTACCTTGACTCTGTAGATCATTGCAACATCTTGGATAATAATGTATTGAACAACAACTACGGCATCTACCTGTCTTCTTCAAGCGACAACACACTTACGGGCAACACCGCAAACTCGAACGGCATCTACGGCATCTACCTGTTTTATTCGGACAGCAACACACTCACGGACAACACTGCAAACTTGAACGACGGATGTGGCATCATGCTTTTTTCTTCAAGCGACAACACACTTACGGGCAACACCGCAAACTTGAACAATTTTTACGGCATCCACCTGGTTTATTCAAGCGACAACACACTTACGGGAAACACCGCAACTGACAACGACTACGGCATCTACCTGTATGTTTCGAGCAGCAACACAATATACAACAACTACTTCAGCAACACAAACAACGCCTACGATGACGGAACAAACATCTGGAACACCACGAAAACAGCAGGAACAAACATCATTGGTGGACCATTCTTTGGTGGAAATTACTGGCCCGATTATGCTGGCGTTGATATTGACGCAGATGGTCTGGGGGATACATTGCTCCCATATAATTCCGGTGGGGATATAATAAATGGTGGGGATTTTCACCCATTGGTAGAGGTTTTAACACCCACACCAACACCCACACCAACACCGACGCCAACGCCGACAATTCCGCCAGATGAAGAGATACCGGAATTCCCAACAATAGCAATCCCCGCAGCAATGATACTTGGCCTTGTCTTCATCATGCAGAGAAGAAGAAAGAACGAGTGAAAAGTTATGCTGGAAGATAGAGATTCTATCTTCCGTATCTATCTTTTTTTAAAAAATACACCAGAATAACGACTGACGCCGACACAGCATAATCACACAACAGAAATAGACCTCAAGCAATAATTAAGGCTCTCTTCTTACCTGTTTATTCCAATATAATTGTGAATTTTATTTTATGATAGACTCTATATACTGAGATGATATGTCTGTTATATATCGATGATTTTATATATTATAACAACAGAAAGTTAATTCAACATAATTAAATCAGTTAGAATCGTAAAAAGAGAGGTGAGTAGCATGAGTTTTATTTCAAAGAAGTTTTTGTTAGTACTTTTGACTCTACTGGTCTTCTCGATGATATCACCAGTAGCAGCAGGAACAACATGGTTTGTAGATGATGATAGTGGGTCGGATTTCACGACTATACAAGATGCAGTTAATGCATCAAGTCCAGGAGATACGATCATCGTAAGAGATGGAACATACAACGAGAATGTGGATGTGGGCAAGAGTATAACACTCAAGTCTGAAAATGGGGCAGCTTCGACAACTGTTGTTGCATCTAATCCAGATGATCATGTCTTCGAGGTGACTGCAGATTATGTGAATATTAGTGGGTTTACGGTGAGAGGACCAACGTTAGGTGCAGGTGTATTCCTTACTACAGTTGAAAACTGCAATATTTCCAATATCGACGCAACTAACAACAACGTCGGAATCGCGCTGTTTTCTTCAAGCGACAACACACTTACGGGCAACATGATGTTTGACAATAACTATACCCTTTTTGTTCATGGTTTTAGTCTTCCCAATTTTATAAACAAGATAGACACAACAAATAAAGTAGATGGAAAACCGGTTTATTATTGGGTCGATAGGCACGATCAGAAGATACCAGACGATGCTGGGTATGTGGGGGTTGTAAATTCCACAAACATAACGGTGGAGGATCTAACATTAGAGGGCAATGGTCAAGGCATTCTGTTTGCATATACAAGTAATTCAAAGATAGTGAATGTGAATGTATCGAACAACTTCAACGGCATCGACCTGGCTTCTTCGAGCAACAATATTCTCACTAATAACAATGCATCGGACAACGAGGGCGGCTTCACCCTGATTTCTTCGAGCAACAACACACTTACGGGCAACACCGCTTCGAACAAAAGGGTTGGAATCGGCCTGGCATATTCAAGTAACAACACACTTATGGGTAACACTTTAAATTCGAACTACCAGAGCGGCATTGTCTTGTATATTTCAAGCTACAACACACTTACGGGAAACAATGCGGAAGGCAACGGGATCGGCATCACCTTGGAAAATTTGAGCAACTATAACACACTTACGAGCAACAACGCATCTGGCAACAACCACGGAATCTGGCTACATTCTTCAAGCGACAACAAACTCACGAACAACACCGCGTCGAGCAACTTATTTGGTATCTACCTGGTGGAACGTTCGAGCGACAACCTCATCTATAACAATTACTTCGACAACACAAATAACGCCGAGGATGATGGAAACAACATCTGGAACATCACAAAAACACTTGGAACAAACATTATCGGTGGACCATACCTTGGTGGAAACTACTGGTCTGATTATGCTGGTGTTGATAATGACACAGATGGCCTGGGGGATACTTTGCTCCCATACAACTCTTCAGGAAATATCATAACTGGTGGGGACTATCATCCATTGGTAGAGGTTTTAACACCCACACCAACACCGACAATTCCGCCAGATGAAGAGATACCGGAATTCCCAACAATAGCAATCCCCGCAGCAATGATACTTGGTCTTGTATTCATCATGCAGAGAAGAAGAAAGAACGAGTGAAAAGTTATGCTGGAAGATAGAGATTCTATCTTCCGTATCTATCTTTTTTTAAAAAATACACCAGAATAACGACTGACTCCGACACAGCATAATCACACAACAGAAATAGACCTCAAGCAATAATTAAGACTCTCCTGGATCTTCTCTCTTCCAACCAGAATGCCCATATGCCCCGGTAGCAGATATTCAACATCCATCTTTGAGATCTTTAATAAAGACTCTCTCAACTGATTCAGATCGCCTCCGTAAAGATCCCACCTCCCCATGCTGTAGGCAAATGCAGTATCGCCCGAGATCAGGACTTTGCTATCCTCGTCGTATAAACAGACGCTACCCTTTGAGTGGCCGGGTGTATGGATGACCTTGAGAGCAATGTCTCCCAGATCGAGTGTATCACCCAGGAACTGATCGACTTTCGTCTTCTTAAGTCCAGGAATCGGCATTGATATCGGAAGTATACTCATCCTGTCAAGAGACCTGGCATCATCTTCGTGCATCATAACTGTGGCACCAGACGACTTTACTATCTTTGAATTTCCGCCGGTGTGATCGGGGTGGCCGTGCGTATTCACGATGTATTTGATATCTCCGGGATCAAAACCATCATCTCTAATCTCTTTGAGTAGCCCACCCATGTTTAATCCGATACCGGGATCAACTATCGTGAGAAAGTCTGCGCCGATCAGATATGCGTTGCTGCTTATCGAACCTCCTTCATACAGATAATACCCATCTGTGACTTTCATCAGGCACCTCGCTCCAATTGCTTCAATTGCTCCAATTTTTAGTTTATTAAGAGAAGTCATATATCTTTTTGTTTGAAGACCAAACACCGTTAAAACCGATAGATATAAGTTCAATTGACGATTATTTTATACTGAAAGAATGGATGGATTTTCGGTGCAAGATAGCTATGGTGCCAAGGACATTCAGGTCCTTGAGGGGTTGACGCCAGTAAGAAAGAGACCCAGCATGTATATCGGGGACACAAGCGTTGGCGGTCTCCATCATCTGGTATATGAGGTCGTGGATAATAGCATAGATGAGGCTTTAGCTGGATTCTGCGATACAATTGAGGTTATAGTTCACAATGATGATAGCGTCACAGTCAGGGATAATGGCAGAGGCATACCGATAGACACCCATGAAAAGTATGGTGTATCGGCTCTGGAGGTGGTGATGACAAAGCTGCACGCCGGAGGGAAGTTCGATCATGCGAGTTACAAAGTCTCCGGGGGGCTTCACGGTGTTGGTGTATCGGTTGTAAATGCACTGTCGGAGTGGCTGGTTGTCGAGGTTTGCAGGGATGGGAAAAGGTATAAGCAAGAATACAGAAAAGGTATTCCAACCTCGGAATTAGCCCTTATCGGCGAATCGGAATCATCGGGAACAAAAGTCACATTCAAACCGGATGATTCAATCTTCCAGGTTATGGATTTCAACTTCGATACCCTCTCAAACAGGTTGCGGGAATTGGCCTTCCTGAATAGAGGTCTTAAGATATCAATCGAAGATGAGAGATTATTCGGTCAATCACTCAGCTTTCAATATGAAGGTGGTATAAAGTCATTTGTTGAATACCTGAATAGGAACAAGACTGCACTGCACCCGCCTGTATATTTCGAACGCATGAGAGATGATACCGTCGTTGAAGTGGGTATACAGTACAATACCAGTTATGTAGAGAATATATTCACATTCGCAAACAATGTAAACACACATGAAGGTGGTACGCACCTCATCGGTTTTAAGTCTGCTCTCACCAGAACCATAAATGATTATGCGAAGAAGAATGGGTTTTTGAAGGGTGATAATAAGCTCATGGGCCCTGATGTTCGTGAAGGACTCTGTGCGATTATAAATGTCAGACTCAAGGAACCACAATTTGAGGGACAGACGAAGACAAAGCTGGGAAACAGCGAGATTAAAGGTTTGGTCGAGTCTATTGTGGGAGAAGGCTTGAATATATACTTTGAGGAGAATCCAAAAGATACCTCAAAAGTTGTAGAAAATTGTGTAAAGGCGGCAAATGCGAGAGAAGCTGCCAAAAAGGCAAGAGAGCTGGTCAGAAGGAAGAATGCCCTGGATGGTAGCTCTCTACCTGGAAAATTGGCCGACTGTTCCGAGAAAGATCCTTCTCTGTGCGAGATATATATAGTGGAGGGGGATTCCGCAGGCGGTTCCGCAAAACAGGGCAGAGATAGGGCTTTTCAGGCGATACTCCCACTCAGGGGAAAGATACTGAATGTCGAGAAGTCGAGGCTTGACAAAATTCTGAAGAACAACGAGATCAGAAATCTGATAACGGCACTTGGAACTGGTATAGAGGATGAGTTCGACCTGACAAAAAGCAGGTATCATAAGATCATAATAATGACTGATGCAGATGTTGATGGATCGCACATAAGGACATTACTACTCACATTCCTCTACAGATATATGACGCAACTTATAGAAGCAGGATATGTATATATAGCCCAGCCCCCACTCTACAGGGTCAAGAAGGGTAAGAAAGTGCAGTATGCATATACCGATGCCGAACTTGAGAAGATCATGGAAGAGATAGGTAAGGGGGATATCCAGCGTTATAAGGGTCTTGGTGAGATGAACCCGGATCAACTCTGGAGCACAACGATGGATCCTTCAACAAGAACGATCAAGAAGGTCAGACTGGAGGACGCCGTACTGGCCGATGAGATCTTTACCGTTCTTATGGGTGACAAAGTGGAGCCAAGAAGGGAATTTATCCAGCAACATGCTATGGAGGTACGGAATCTGGATGTATGAGGCGTCAACCACGCATGAGGCGAGATATGAGAACGGCAGATCAGAATAAAACCCCATCATTATGATATCGCTTATTAGAGGAAATCTGGAACTGAAAACCGAGGAATTTATCATTGTGGACGTAAGTGGAATCGGATTTCAGTTGAATATCCCCCTATCTACATATGCCTGCTTGCCCGATCTCGGGGAAGAGGTGAAGCTCTACACCCACTTGCAGATGAGGGAAGACTCAATAAAGCTTTATGGTTTTTCTAGTATGAAGGAGAGGGAGCTATTTGAGCTTCTGATCAACATATCCGGAGTCGGACCCAAGATAGCGTTAGCGGTCCTTTCCGATATATCTGCAACCGAGCTTCAGAAAGCCATTGGTCAGGAGGACCTTGTAAAGTTGACGGGCATTAGCGGGATTGGCAAAAAGACCGCACAGAGACTGATTCTGGAGCTGAAGGAGAAGATAGGGGTTCTGGGAATTGAGGCAGAAGAGGTTGCTGGTGCCATGGGCAATGAACTCTTGAATGATGCTGTTTCTGCTTTGATATCACTGGGTTACGGCCAGAATGAAGCAAAAAAGAGTGTGAGTAAAGCGTCAGAATCTTTAAAAGGTGACTATACTTTAGAAGATCTTGTAAAGAAGACCCTTACATTCCTTTGATTCCTGCGGGTTCTTTATCTGTTTTTGATGAGTTGGAAGGAAAAGATTATTAGTTTTTAAGAGGATTTATCTGCGATGGATACGGAAAGTAAGATTGAGCTAGCAGCAAGACCACCCACAAGGGAGATTGTGACATATGATGATCTGAGAAATCTCTTTGAGACAGAAGAGCACCCAAAGCATTACATCGGTTATGAGGTCTCAGGTATGATTCATCTCGGTTCCGGGTATATGGCTGCCCGAAAGATCAAAGATCTTCTGAAGGCCGGTGTTAAGCCGACCATCTTCTTTGCGGATTATCACGCATGGATAAACGGGAAGTTGGGTGGAGATCTGGACCTGATAAGAAACGTTGCAAAGAGGTACTACCAGAAGGCATTTGAATCTCTTGGGCTCTCGGATGTTGATTATGTCTTTGCATCCGACCTTTACGAGGATCTGAATTACTGGACAGAGGCCATAAATATCGCAAACAATGTCACCATAAAAAGAGTGATGAGGACTCTTGCCATAATGGGGAGAAGAGAGGCAGAGGTGAATCAAGTTTCTCAACTCATGTACACCCCGATGCAGGTTGCAGACATCTTCCATATGGACGTTCAGATTGCCCATTCTGGAATGGATCAGAGAAAGGCGCACATGGTGGCAAGAGAAGTGGCCCCGAAGATAGAGAGGGAGAAACCGGTGGCACTACATCATGGCCTTCTGATGGGGCTCACATCTCCAAGAAGGGCCGGTTATGAGGAGGATGAGCTCCTGGATCTTGAGATCTCCTCGAAGATGAGTAAATCTTTACCCAATACCTGTATATTCATCCACGACTCCCCTGATACAATCAGAGAGAAGATGAAGAAGGCTCACTGCCCTCCAAAAGAGATAGTGAACAATCCGGTTCTGGAACACTGCAAATACGTAGTCTTCAATGAGATGGACACGCTGGAGATAGAAAGAGACGCGAAGTATGGCGGAGATCTGAATATCAAGAGTTTTGAGGAGCTTGAGAAGATCTACCAGAGTGGCGAGTTGCATCCCCTCGATTTGAAGAACGCAACTGCAAAGTGCTTGATCGAGATATTAGAGCCATCAAGAGCCTACTTTGAGTCCCATCCCGAAGTACTGGATGTATTCAAAGAAGTGCAGATTTCAAGGTAATTTTTAAACAAACATAATATATAGGTGCAATGCGAATATAGTTGCGTGAAATTCGAGGTGTTTGTCTGGTAAACAATCAAGATAATGAAACTGAAATAATGCGTGTACGTCAGCCGAATAAAAGGGCTGGTGAGATCCTGGGAACTGTAGACACCATGCTCGGCGCCAATCATCTCAAAGTCAGATGTCTGGATGGAAAGGTCAGGACGGCAAGAATCCCGGGGAAGATGAAGAAGAGAGTATGGATTCGAGAAGGTGATGTTGTTATTGTTGTGCCTTGGGAGTTTCAGGACGAAAAGGCTGATGTCAAATGGAGGTATACAAGGCCACAGGTGGCCTGGTTAGAGCGTAAAGGATTTTTGTGATGATAGTATGGATGATAAGAAGATCCGAGATATGGAGGGGCGGATCGAGGGGTTCCGGATAAGGTCTAAAGATTCTGATGATTACAAAGTTAAGGATGATGTATTCGATGAAGTGACTTTAAAGACGCTCTACAAAATTGCAAAAAAGGGGATAATTAGTGCGATGGGCGGGCCTATAAGCACGGGAAAAGAGGCCAATGTCTTCCACGCTATCGGTGAAGGGGATGAAGAGATCGCCATAAAGATCTATAGAATAACCACGTCTGATTTTAGAGCGATGCAGGACTATCTGATCGGTGACCCAAGATTCAGCAATGTCAAAAATGAAAAGAAGAATATAGTATTTGCCTGGACGAAGAAAGAGTTTAGAAACCTGAAACGATCGCATGATGTGGGAGTTCGTGTTCCTGAACCGATATCCTCGGAGAGGAATATCCTTGTTATGAGATTCATAGGGGAGGATGGAGTTGCCGCTCCAAGGCTTAAAGATGTTGGATCTCATCTCGATAATGCAGATGAAATCTTTGAGAACGTCGTGGATTATACGGCGGATCTCTATACAAAGGCCGACCTGGTTCACAGCGATCTGAGTGAATTCAATATTTTGTATGACGATGGTCCAGTTTTAATCGATATGGGCCAGGCTGTTACCCTCGATCACCCGAGAGCAGGGGAGTTCCTTGAGAGGGATGTTAAAAATGTTGTAAGATACTTCAAAAAACTTGGTGTCAGATGCGACGAATACGATGTGATGGAGAGGGTGAAGGGCCATTGAATCTATTGATCAAAATTGATCACACGGTTGCAATGACCTCTGTCTCCTTATAATACAAGACTACATCGAAAGCATCCGGATTGGCGTTGTTACCCTCTATTAAAATACTTACGGGATTTATATCTTGACCTGATATCGTATAGGTCACTCCCGCACCATCAAGCATCTCTTCAAAGTAATCGTGCCAACCCCTGTAGAAAGTACTCTCTATTGTAAAAGATACATTCGTCATCTGAAGGCCACCCTTAAATACATCGCCAGGTCCGAAAGAGACATTTCCACGTCTGAAGGCAATCTGCGCAAGGCCAGAACCACCCACGGACTTATTGGTACCGTTTAACACGATAGAGTGTATGTGCACATGTGTAACATCTTCTTCATCCAAGATGATATACATCCTTGGGTCTTCTACAACCTGCGAATACTCCTGGTAAGGATACTTCAGAAAAACCGCACCGTTCTCATATGCAACAATACTCCCCCCGATATTATATTCTATGTACCCTGTGCCATTTACCACTCTTGCGGGACGGACGTATAAGTAACCTTCACTCATTATTATCTTGGTCATCCTCCCTGCCCCCGTGGTATTGGGTCCCTGCGCAACCTGCTTGATGTCCGATTGGAGGACACCGAATACATTGACGATATTCCCCACATTGGCCACCTCCCTTGCTTCCTCAATTCTCGGCAACCCCGCTGCATAGATAACGGCTATTGTGCTTGTTACAATAACAATCAACAACATCATTGCAATTAAAGGAGATACCGCATCAGTCGACCTTAAAAAAGATTTTAAATCTAAACATCCATCGTCTTCAGAGGAATTAGCCATTACCCATACCCCAGCTTTTACTTATTGTTTATCAATATTAGATGTTTCTATGCATCTTATCTTTAATGACTTCCCGTCATCCATCAAATATCTATTCCAAATCCTTATTTTTGAGCAATTGCAGAGGCAGAATCACTCTATTGCGGGAAATAAGTTCACTCAGATTAGATCTATGAATCTACCACAAGGTTTATCTATCGTTGTAAAGTCTAACTTCACTTATGTTTCATGAGAAGTTTCTCAAGGTTGTTGATACTAATATATCCTATATTTCGGAAGGTGGAGGAGAAGTGATATTATTCATCCATGGCCTAAGTGGATGCAAGGAGGAGTGGGAGTTCTCCATACCCTTTTTTGCGGATAATTTCAATGCAGTTGCGATAGATCTTCCCGGTTCCGGACATTCGGATAAGCCTGATGCAGATTACACGATGGACTTCTATTGCGATGCCATTAAAGGCTTCCTTGATGCGATGGGGATTGAAAAGACGGTACTTGTCGGTAACTCAATGGGTGGGCTGATAGTTCAGTTCTTCACACTGAAGTATCCAGAAAATGTAAATAAATTGATCCTTGTGGATGCAGCCACTATCAATTCCTCAGAAGTTAGGAGCCCATTCACCCTAAACTCGGAGGCCATTCAAGAGCAGAAGGGATTCTCACCTTCTATGATAAAGATGATGAAGAGGATGCTCTTTTATAAGCCCTCGGAGGCCACAGATAAGCTCATCGAGAGGGCGATATCAGATATAAAGAGGGAGGATCATCCGGCCGCCTTTAAGGCCATTCTATCCAGTGCTGCAAATTTGATAAATGCCGATCTGGGCGAAAGAGTAGGTGATATCAGCCCCCCTACTTTGATCGTATGGGGTGAGAATGACAGGCTCATGTGTCCAAAAGTTGCCAGAGGGTTATGCGAAAAGATTAGTGGATCAGAACTGGTGATCATAGACGAGTGTGGCCATGTCCCCATGCTTGAAAGACCAGACGAGTTCAATAAAGCTGTGCTCGATTTCATAAATTAGGGATGGTCAGTCTTCTCTTTCCCATCTTCCTTGAGCACCCTGTACAATCGCCCAACATTCATCCGTTGCAATGCTTTTCTGAAACCTTCAATTCCAACATCCATGGGATAGTGATCAATGGACGATAGCTTCCCTGCCGCTTCTTTTTCGCTTAAACCATCGTCAATAGCTTTCCTTATCGCATCTATCCACTCACTGATAAGTGCCGCCTGCTCTTTTATATAGCTCCTGTCACAGACCTCGCCATGTCCTGGGATCAGTATATCAGCATTTATCTCACTCATCTTTTCAAGTGATTCCAACCATTTGAAGGGGAGGGCTTCCTGTAAGAAGGTCTGCACCTGGTAGAATATATTGTCTCCCGTGAACAAAACCTTCTCTTGTGGTATGTATACGGCTATCTCACTCGGTGTGTGACCGGGCAGGTGCATGAGCTCAAATGTGTGTTCTCCCGAATATAGGCACATCTTATGAGAAAAGGTAATCTCTGGAAGTCTGAATTTCTGCCCCTTTAGTGCATCTCTTGTTCCCTGATGTGAGACTATTGTACCCGGGAAAAGGTGGTTGCTTGAGACGTGATCAAGGTGATACTCGGTGTTGATTATGAAGCGCACTTCACCCCTTGATTCTATCTCTTCTTTAAATATTGCCGCATCTGAAGACTTCTGGGGCGTATCGATCATCACCACCCCTTCAGACGTCGTCACAAAACCCGGATTGCAGCCTTGAAACCCCGTTTCTACATAAATATTTTCAGAGACCTTCTTCATATTAATCCCCTCTAAATGATACGATAAAAGATCTGTTATTCGAAAATTAAGTTTTTCGATCAATATAAATTTAAAAGGATTTACAGCTCCACAAAGGCTGAATTTAGGTGAATAACATTTATACAAAACGGGCGTGGCCTAAGTAAAGTCTGCAAACCCTATGTCCCTTTCTCTCTCAGGAGATATATTAAACTTTTGAAATTGGATTTTCACCTTTCATTGTAGCTATTTATTCGTCTCAAAAAACCGCTGTATGCCTGGTATAAATAGGTATGTAGTGGAGTTTTACTCCCTTCAAAAGTTGAACGCCCCTCCCTTATACCTTCAAGAACGGAAGTAACATCTCTATCAACATCTACCTTTGTGACTCCAAATCCGACGGCTTCTGCCACGTGCGCATCACTTCCGGCAACAACAGGGTAACACAATCTCTTTGCATATCTCTCTGCACTCTTATTTGAAAGCCCTGTGATGTACCTGGAGTTGAATACTTCTATTGCATCAACAGCCAGTCCGTTAACATCACCCACTCCGTGTCTGAACGGATGGAAAGGGTGCGGTACAATGATCAGCCCCCCCAGCTCACTTGCCTTCTCTATCGTCTCCTCAAGAGAGAGTTTTCTTGGTATCTTCTCCCTTATACCAAGCACCAAAATATGGCCTTTCGATGTTGTAACTTCTATTCCTGGGATTATCATGAGATCAACCCCATTCTCTTCAACGTATCTTTCAGCAGCATTAACACCTTCTATACTGTCATGATCGGTGATAGCAATTCCATCCAATCCTGCTTCTTTCGCTCTCTTTACAATATCTTCGATGCTGCTATGGGAATCTATCGAGAAACAGGAATGAATGTGAAGGTCAAATCTCAGTAGCATCGTATTCTATTAGTTAGACTTAAGTCATTAAAAGCATTTTTAAATATGAAAGGTGGCGCAAATGAACTGGATTATATATGCTCTAATTGCTTTTTTTGCATGGGGATTTGCCAATCTGGGCTTCAAATATATATCGGAGAAGGACCCTTTTGTTATGACTCTTTTTATGTACGTTTCTGCAACAGTTATGCTTATTTCATACACCCTTATTTCATTTACCGAGAGGGATTTCAGTCTGAATAAGTATGCTGCCGTTGCGGCTGTGATGGGTCTCGGATCTATAGTCGGGACTGTAGCCGTGATCAAAGGAACTGAGATAGCACCAAATCCGGGTTACGTCATAGCAATATTCTCCTCGAGCGTCATCATCGTGACACTGCTCTCACCACTTATTTACGGATCAGAGCTCAGTCTCCTGAATCTGCTGGGCGTGATGGCAGTGATTATCGGTATAGCACTACTTGCCATATGATTCTCACCTTAAGGGATAAAAAATGTCAAAAAGTGATTGTATAGGCCTGATCTCTGATATACATGGAAATCTGGAAGCATTTAAGAAAGTGCTTAAGGAGATTGAGGAGCATGACTGCCCGATATTTTGTCTGGGCGATGTCGTTGGGTATGGTGCAGACCCAAACGAGGTTATTGAGCTTGTGATAGAGAAGAATATACGTTGTATAATGGGAAATCACGATGCAGCGGCAATTGGAAAGATGGATACAACATGGTTCAACGAAAGGGCCAGAAGAGCGATAGAATGGACTTCCAACGAGTTGACGAAGAAGGGAAGGAATTTTCTTGAGAGTCTGAAGAAGGAGATGAGATTTGGTGATGCCTATATGGTTCATGGAAGCCCGATGGATCCGATATCTGAGTACGTGGACAATTCATTTGTCGCCGAAGAATCCCTCAACTTTGTTGATGATATAATCATTATAGTAGGGCACACTCATGTACCATGTTCATTTTCTGAAAGGGTGGGAAAGATCGAGCTTGAGCGCTACTTGCATGGGGGCACTTTTACGATCGATACAAGATCTGTCCTGAATCCCGGCTCCGTCGGTCAGCCGAGGGATGGGAACCCAATGGCAAGTTATGCCATCCTTGAATTCTCCAAAAGAGAATTTACAGTCTTCAGGACTTATTATGACATAGGCAAAGCCTCAGAAAAGATTTTAAAGGCAGGAATACCAAAGTCTCTGGCCGAAAGGTTGTTTATTGGTTTATGAGGGCTGGTGCTCTCATTTCTCTCTAAATCCTCCCCTTCTTATTTGAGAGATAGTCCTCGAGTATCACCTCTCCCAGGCTGTAAGGAGATGTAAAAAAGACCCTTCCCAGGTTCTTTTTTGCAAGGGTACTTGCAAACTCTCTCAGGTGAGGTGTCCAGCTCAGCATGATTATGTTCAATGTAATCTGATCTTCTCTGTAGTGCAGCGCCTCTTCCAATACATCCTGAGTCGCTTTTTCGAAACCGACACACTCGCCATCTTTATAATTTGGCTCGGTGTCCGTGATCAGGTAAGCATGTCTATCCCCTTCTTCACCTACGACAGACTTCCTGAAAGCCTTCATGCCGGCTCTGATATCCGTCCAACCTCCGCATTCGATATTTGTAATATCCCAGGGCTGGATCTGCTCGACATCATCGGAGAAGACGAATATCTTCATCGTGTCTGTTGGATTTCCCTTAAGCAGCTCAGAAAATGCAAGTGAAGTCTCTATCGCTGCATTGATCTTGCCATTGGACTTCATAGATCCGCTCTTATCGATCAACAGTCCGGCACACATCCTGGTCTGATGTATGGTTTTGTAAACACAGAAGTCTTTAGGGTGAAGCATTATCTTACTCGGATTTCGCTCCAATGATCTTAGGAGGGTCTCTTCGATAGCCAAAAGCTCGTAGTCATCTCCGATTTCGTGCGGTCTTGTTATCGAAGTCACCTTGGCCCCGTGATATGTGGCTTCAGGGGTCTCATGAATCCCCACCTCCTTCTTTCTGAAGTTCTCGGTGATCTCTCTTAAGACGCCTTTTGCGAGTACATTTGCGCCTTTTGACGTGATCTTAACGATCCCTCTCTCAATTCCGATGTAGCCCTTCTCTTCGATATCCTTAAGCGTTTCCTCAATATCCTTTTTCGTTATCTGCTCGGTCTTCTCAAGGTTACTTATCGATTCTTTTATCTCAAATATTACTTCGTCATCCTTCATATCTTCGGCGAGCTCATCCACATCTCCGCCGTCGAGGATGAACTCCATAGCATTCAAGGCGAGCTCTTCCTCATGCTTCTTCAGATCCTCTTTTTTATCCTCCAGTTCCTTCTTCTTCTGCTCAGACCTCGACTGCGAAAGTTTCTCCGCCAGCTCCTTGAGCAGACGCAGCTCTTTTGGATTTTTACAGAGGTCCTCCAATGATTTTTTTCCATCGGCCCTTGCCCTTGCTAACTCTTTGAGTAACTGAAAGTCTATAGGCTGCTCGAAAGTGCAGAATGTCGTTCTTCTGAAGTCCTGTCTCTTCTGCAGCTTCTCTGAGACTAAGTAGCCGTCACCCATCCTTCAGAACACCTCGGGAACAAAGAAATCTCTCTTCGCCGAATTCTCGTCGACGAATCCTTTGTAAATTCCGGTATTAACAAGAATCTCAAGAGCCGAGAAGTCATACTCATATAAAGCCCCCTCATCAAACTTTTCAGGATGAAGTATCAGAGTCTTCTCAGACGTGCTCAATAGATCTTCATCAATCTTTTTGGGTGCAATCTTGAACATCTTGTCAATAGCTACTCTTATCTCCTCGGATTTTAATAGATTCCCGACTTTCTTATCAAGGAGCAATTTATTTATCTCCTGGGCAACACCTTTTCCGTAATCAAGAAGCTCATAAAAGTCGCTCCCAACATTTTTTGTAGCGTGCCTCAATATATCCTCAATGATCACATCGATCTTCTTGAATGATTCCTTTGGATCTTCACCAAAGTCCACAAGATCCGCCCTTATCCTGATCCTACCCCGCAATGCAAGCTTCAATCCTTCAGAGGCATCTCTCAGATTTGCCACCTGCCCCCCACGCATCTCCAGGCTTGCATAGGTGTGATCGATCGCCTTTTTAGCCCCCCATACACTCGCACCCCTGTCCAAATTGGCACAATATCTGGTGAAATCCACAGTTTTGCTCACTATATGTGATATCCACCATGGAACAATACCTCTTCGGTCCAGAAGATCGTGATTTGGAGTATATGACTTCCCATTAGGTTCTGAAGAAGTACCTTTGTGAGGAGAGGTTGGATCGAATTTGAACATCTCTTTTCGCATTATCTTCCTCTCTACATCCTCTTCGGGTAGGTCCATGTGAATCAACTCCATACTATCAAGAATGGAGGATGGTATTCTGTTTACATGTGCGAAACCCTCTGGATTGCCTGTTGCCACCATAAGAATGTCTACAGGTTGCTCTAAATTGTACTCCTCAAGAATTACCTTCCCCTCTTCTAAAATGGGGTGAAATAACAATTGAACGTTGGTCGGAATAGATGGGAACTCGTCGATAAAGAGTATTCCCCGGTTTGCATGAAATACGCCTGTTCCGGTGAAGGCTCTGGGATCGGTTGGACTTACACCCACTCTAATTGCTTCGATATCTTTTAAACCCAGTATCTTTGCATAATTGGTGTATTCATTCCCCTGGATTCGTGAGAATCTTTCATCTCCGGATATAAAGTCGATACCAAATTCATCCACCGGATCCTCTGACTCTGCACATCTTGGGCATAACATCTCCTTTCCCCACTTGGGGTCATCATGATAAGGGCAGCCATTGATAACAGGTACTGAGGAGAGTAGCTTAGTCAGAGATCTTGCCAGTCTCGTCTTACCGGTTCCTTCTTCAGAAACCAGATACGGGTTCGCTCCTGACAGGATTGCACGGATGACGTCTTGCTTCGTCTCTTCCCTCCCGTCAATATCTGTTAGAATCTCCTCGCCACTCTTGATCTTTTCAAGTATCGATTGTCTCAGCTCATAAATAACAGGAATCGGTTGATAATCATCCAGATTAAAATTTTCAATCTCCATCATCTTGCATATATAATAGCATGAAATGTCATATACATTTTCATTCTGGTAAGATGTAGTTGCAATTTTTGACAGCGCGCGATAAAATCAGCTACAAGTACAGCATTATTAACGATCACCCCCAAAGTATTTTAATCCCTTGGACTACAAGTAATATTTAATGCTCAGAAGGATATTGACGGTCGCCAAGTGGGAGATGTTCAAGTCCAGATCAACACTCAGCCCAAAATCGATTGCGGTTTCTATTGCTCTTCTGATCATACTGATACTCTCTTCACTTGCAGCTTCGGAATCCGGGGTGCAGATGGATGATGGCATCTATTCCGTTGCGGTGACAGGCGATCTGCTCTTACCGGTGGTACAGAATGATAACCGGTTTAATGTCTTTATTCTGAATGCAGAAGAGGGGAGAAGTCTGCTCCAATCTGAGATGGTCGATATGCAGATAGTGGGTGATACCGTCTATTTCTTGAATACCGATAAGTCACGCGCTGCCCTCAATGCGCTTGAAACCTCCACAAAGAGATACAGGGAGGAGGAACTGTATGTACAGAGCACTGCTGACAACTTTTATGATGCATTTCCAGTCTGGGTGGAGACCCATTATCTGGAGAGGGAGCAGGGGTTTTATCTGGTCAGGAGTCGAGGAGACAGTACACAAGTAGCACCTGAAGAAGAGACACCGGATATCTCCTCAACTGGCACGGACGAATCACTCCCATCAAGATCAAGAATGCCAGAGGTTATGAGAAGAGAGACGGGGGTGACAAGTATGTTCACGCAACCGGAGAATGTTACAACGCCATCCCAGCTGTCACCACCCATCCCATTCGAATCCGTCCTTCTCTCATTTCTCTTCATATTCCCCATGTACTTCATTACCCAATTTTACTCCGCGAGTATAATGAGCGAGAGGGTGAACAGAAGATGTGAGCTGCTCCTCTCGTCACCTGTGCGAAGAAGTGAGATTGTCATCGGGAAGATGCTCCCATATCTTGCGATCACACTCCTCACAATCCTTGGGATATCTCTATTCCTCGGTCAGGTCTGGACCTCTTTTTATGTACTTGCACTTCTCTTTCCGGTGACACTTTTCTTCCTTGCGGTCGCATTCTTCACGGCAATACTTGCAAGAAGCTTCAAGGAGCTTACCTTCATATCGGTCTTTTTTGCCACAGCAATGTCTTCATACCTATTCCTCCCGGCCATGTTCATGAACGTCCCCACTATAAGCGCAATCTCTCCAATGACGTTTGTGGTCATACTTTTAGAGGGGGAGATTTTTACGCTTGGAGAGTATCTCTTCTCAACTATACCGTTCTATTTCACCTCTATTGCACTACTTGGGTTCTCCACGTTTATATTCAGGGAGGAAGACTTGTTCACACAGAAACCTGTGATATCAAAGGCTCTGGACGTGATAGAATCCTCAATATCCAAGAGACACATCAAAAGTTCTGTATTTCTGTTGAGTGTCATCTTCATCCCCTTTGCTTTCATGTTAGAGCTTATGATGCTTACATTGTTCTTCAATGTCCCGCTCCCTTATTCTCTCATTCTCTTTATGGTATTTATTGCGGGAATAGAAGAATTTCTTAAGTCCATTGGTATTTTTACCATCTTTTCAAGGAAGATCATAGAGATTAACACAAAAAATGCAATAATTCTGGCGGTTATATCGGCACTGGGATTCTTTATAGGTGAAAAGGCGCTGGTTCTGGTTACACTCGCCCCCATCCTGGCATCGCCTTATGGTTTGATAATGTTCGGAAGATTGTTATTTCCACTGATCTTGCATATAGCAGCCGTCATGGTAACTGCCCTTGGCATACGCTTCTATGGGGTGAAGAGATACCCAGTATTCCTAATACTCTCGGTACTTGTTCACAGCGCATACAACTTGGCTGTAACGTGGGGTGTTATGGTTGGATAAGATGTTCGTAATAGCCAAAAAAGAGTTCAAAAGCTTGATCAATGAGAAGACGTTGCTACTGGCCATCTTGATTCAGTTATTTATAGCTTCATTCTCCTCATTCCTTGTGATAGGTTTGACATCATTCTACTCTCCAGAAGCTATTGGACCCGATATTGCGAATGTGAATATTGGTATATATGGGGACAGGGAGACCGGCCTTGTGAAATTACTTGAGAATGATAGAAGAGTCTCAATCACCCATTTCTCCTCTTTTAAGGATGCAAAGGAAAAATTTTATGATCACAGGATAGACGGGATAGTCGTAGTCCCATCTATGCCTGAAAATAGCTCTGATGCAATAAAGATTGATATATTTTTGCCAAGAAACGATATAAGATCTACATTGATTGCCGTATATCTCAAAGAGCCATTAGAAGAGTTTGAAATGGAATTGAGATATGATGATATCGATAAATTGCCGCCGGTCGCTAAACTTGACGTTGAAGGGTCCGATTCTTCAACCAGTTACTTTGAGTTTATATATGGGCTTTTGATTCCGCTTTTAATGTTCACACCGGCATTTATATCCGGGGGGCTTATCATCGATCTGATCACAGAGGAGTTTGACCACGAGACGATCGATCTCTTGATGGTTTCACCGATAACATCCACACAGGTAATGCACGGGAAACTCCTTGTTGCCGCAGTTATAGCTCCACTGCAAGCATTTGCATGGATCGCGCTGCTTGTGCTCAATGGGATCTCAGTTTACAACGTTTCCATGATCTTGATCCTCGTCACAGCCGTTACCTGTCTGCTGGTCCTATTCGGGGCGATACTGTCGTTGCAGTTTAAGGAGAGGGGGCAGGTCCACTTTATATACTCGATACTGCTCCTCCTTCTCTTCACCACATCATCTCTAATGCCCAATTCACCATTTAACCTGACAGCGAAACTTGCCATCGGTAGTGCCGGTGCAAGTGGACTACTTATGCTCGGAGTCTATATGATGGTGTTAGTTCCTCTTTACCTGATTATAAGGAGGATGATTCATGGAATGGAGTGGTAGTTTTTTGGTATCAGAATAACTACAATTTCGGAGGTTGATAACGCTCCAATTCGGTGGCTATCCTCTCTTTGTGCAGATCCGAGTCCCCCATGGCAAACTGCGATGCTTTTGTGCGCAGATAGTAAAGACCGATATCCTGTTCCCTCGTGAATCCAATAGCTCCATGAGTTCTGATACATTCAATGCAGGTTCGCTGGTAAACCTCGTTCGCCTTTGTCTTTGCCATTGAGATCAGCAGTTCAGATGGTGAGCCACCGCTCGCTCCCCATGTCGCCTCATAGACGAGATAACGCAGACCCTCTACATCGGTAAACAGGTCAGCCAACTTGTGCTGAACCGCCTGGAATGAGCCGATGGGCCGCTTAAACTGGATTCTCTGTTTGGCATATTCATTTGTTATATCGAGTGCAGCTTGAGCCCCGCCAAGCATCTCCGCACTCTTTAAAATCGTGCCTTCCTGCAGGATGAACTTCACTATATCCCATCCTTTTCCAACCTCGCCGAGTACGTTGCTTCCTGGGACTCGCACGTCCTCAAAGATCACCTCACACTGCCTGTCATTGGCTGTTGTGGGTATCACTTCCACCTTAATCCCCTGGCTATTGGCATCCACAATAAAGAGAGTGATACCTTCTTCACCTTCTCCACCTGTACGGGAAACGACGAGAATATAATCTGCCACATTGGCATACGGAACAAATAGCTTTTTACCCGAAAGGACGTAATCGTTGCCATCCTGTTTGGCTACAAGATCTATTCCCGAGGCATCATAACTCGCAGATTGTTCTGTCAATGCAAGCGTCCAGATATCCTCTCCAGTGGCTATCCTGGGAAGGAAGTTCTTCTTCTGTTCACTACTACCGTACTCTAGTATCGGAAGTGAAGAGAGTACTATTGTTGAGAAGAACGGTGAAGGCAGTAGCTTCGCACCCATCTCTTCCATCAGAATCATAAGATCGATTATGTCTCCTTCGGTTCCTTCATACTCCTCGGGGAATGCGATACCCATCCACCCCAATTCTGCCATCTTCTTCCACATCTCTTTATCGTATCCGCAGCTCTCATCTTCCTCCAGCTCCCTCACCTTCTCCGTTGGGCATTCTTTATTTAGAAAATCCCTCACCGATTTCTGGATCATCTTCTGATCTTTTGAAAAATTAAAGTCCATTTTCACACCTCTCAATATGATTTTGGTAATTTTAGCCCGAATTGGGCGATGATATTCTTCTCGATTTCGTCAGTCCCGGCAGCGATTGATATACCCGGAAAGAGCCAGTAGAGACCCTCGACACAACCCTTCAATTTGGTCCATCTGGAATCTCGACGCAGGGGGTCCAGTTGAGAGTAGCCCCCCATGATCTCTGTTCCAGTAATGGCCAGCCGCTCTGTCACCAGATCGCTATAGACCTTATCTCTCGATGGCTCGTAAACGGGGACGACTTTCTTGCTCATCTTCCAGATCGTCTGGTAGGCGAGCATCTTCAATGTTTCAACTTCAGTAGCCCTATCAGCCAGTTTATGGCGTATCTCAGGGTCATTGAAGAGCCCGACTTCCTTTGTGTACTGGATCAACTCATCAAGTATCCTCCTGCAGTAACCATAACCACCTACACCAACACTGCCCCTCTCGTATCCCAGAGATCGCATCAGCTGATACCATCCCTTGTTCTCCTCGCCAACCAGGTTTTCACAGGGAACTCTGACCTCATCCAGGAATACCTCGTTGAATATGTGATACCCGGTGTAATTTACCAGCGGATTGACCGTGATCCCCTCGCTCTTCATATCCACAATGATCGTGCTAATTCCCTGGTGTTTCTTAGGTGCATCCGGGTCCGTTACAACCGCAATCCACATCCATCTTGCACGGTGAGCGGCACTCGTCCATATCTTCTGTCCATTGATTACATATTCGTCGCCTTCTTTTATTGCCTGCGTCCGAATATTTGCAAAATCAGAACCCGCATCAGGTTCACTATATCCTGTACACCAGACACCATCCGGTTCTCCAGAAGCTATCTGAGGAAGATATTTCTCTTTCTGTTCATCTGTACCAAATAGCATGACAGAGGGACCTACCCAGTCGACCCCGCTCACACCCATCGAGGTACCCGGAATACCCCAGTACCCCACCTCTTCCCTGTAAACCATCTGTTCGAATAGAGAAGCTCCTCCGCCACCATACTCCTCTGGCCATGACAATGTAAGCCAGCCCCTATCTGAAAGCTTCTTGGCGATTGACATCGCAAACTTCCAATCTTCATCCCGGCTCTCTTCCTCGAGCATGGCCGTGAGCCAGCCTGATGGCAACTCCTCTTTAACAAATTCTCGAATCTCTCTTCTAAGCGCCTCTTCTTTATCGCCAAATTTAAAATCCATCTTCAACACCCTATGACGTAAGATATACATAATTAAAACTTATTTAACACTTATAAAGTCTTCTTATCTAATGGAGTTTAAATGAGGGTCGTTGTTAAGATCGGTGGGAGTCTCATAGACCACGGGCGTGAAATAATAGATCACCTCGCCTATTATTCATCTGCATCCGGATCAGAGATCATCGTAGTCCCGGGTGGAGGGCCATTCTCAGATGTTGTCAGGAAACACTCTGATGACCTCACCCTTGATACCGCACACTGGATGGCAATTCTTGCTATGAATCAGTTCGGTCTATTTCTGTCTGACCGGACAAAATCGAAGGTAATCGAGAGTTTTGATCAATTGGGTGAAGGTGTCCTAATATTACTTCCGTATAAGTTACTAAAAGAGATTGATCCACTTCCTCACAGCTGGAGAGTGACATCGGATACGATTGCGGCGTGGGTAGCAGTACAACTTGAGGCAGAGCTTATCAAGGTGACGGATGTGGACGGAATATATATGGATGGGTCGCTTATGGATGAGATTGCAGCGAAAGACCTCTTAGATACAACGACCTGCGTAGATGTTGAGTTACCGAGATTTCTGATGGATGAGAAGATGAACTGCTCAATCGTCAATGGTAAGTATCCTGATAGAATCACAAACGCAATTGAAAAGAAGAGATTTATAGGGACTGTTGTGATCGGATCCAAAGATTTTATAAAGCTTTGATTCAAACAAGGTGAGTAGAACATCTTCTACTCCGGTTTATGTCGGGATGGCCCAGCCCGGTCCAAGGCGATGGGTTGCTAACCCATTTCCCCTTCGGGGAGCGGGGGTTCGAATCCCCCTCCCGACGTTTAAATCTTCACTTCTTTCTAACCATCTCTGCGTACCTGGTCAGTGCGGCAAGGGATTTGACCGCTTCTTCCGGATAGACATATGAGGCGATTCCGGCTTTGCTCAGAACGTCAGAGCCTTCCTGAGTACTCCAGTATGGGCTGGAGACGAGTATAAACGGTTTTTCGATATCCCCACCTGACTTTGCCATAAAACCATCATAAAATGTGGCTCCTGTTATAACTATCATTGAATCTATATCAGGATCGGAATCCAGCACCTTCATACTCTCTATGAAGTAATTGGGATTCTGGATGGCCATCATAGTGAGATCAACCGGATTTTTGGTGAAACAGTAATCAGGTAAAACTTTCTTCAGTTCTTTCGAAGTCTCATCAGATAGCTTTGGCATCTTCAACCCGTATCTTTCGCAGGCATCTGCCGTTGCAACACCAAATCCACCCGGACTAGTGATTATACCAACCCGGTTCCCTTTGGGTAATTTACAGTGTGAAAAGGCTATCGTAAAATCTATAAGGTCCTTTCCCGAGTCTGCCTGTATCATCCCGGTCTGTGAAAATACAGCATTGTAGATCGATTCGCTCCCTGCAAGACTCCCGGTATGCGATGAGGCCGCTATGGAACCCGCTCCTGTAAGTCCGACTTTCCATGTTATAACAGGTTTTTTCGGAGTTATTGTTTTGACCAATTTCATGAACTTACCGCCGTCATCGACACCCTCCAGATACATCGTTATTATATCCGTATCATCGTCTTCACTCAGGTATTCCAGAAAGTCAAGTTTATTCAGATCAGCCTCGTTTCCACTGCTCACGAGCATACTGAAGTCAACACCCTTTGTAATGCACTGGTATGCATAGAACCCACAGAACCATCCACTCTGACTCACAGTCCCAACCTTCTTGGATGCCCCATTGGACCTAGGAAGTGGCATTGTGCTGACGTTAGGATGGTGGAAACCGACACAGTTGGGGCCTATTATTCCCATGCCGGTGGACTCGGCGACCTCCTTTAAACCCACTTCTTTCTTTCTCCCCTCTTCCGTCCCAATCTCTTTGAAGCCTGCTGTGTTTATAACTGCCCCCTTTGCACCTTTCTTGGCACATTCAACGAGAACAGAAGGCACTTTGTCTGCTGGAATAGCTATAAAAGCAAGGTCGAATGAATCGGGAATAGAACTCACATCGGGGTATGCTTTTATCCCCATTATCTTCTTTGCTGAAAGGTTGACCGGGTAGATGGTGCACCCTGAAGACCTCAGTGCCATCAACGCCATCTGGCTGGGATGGCCAGTCTTTCTTGAAGCTCCAACAACTGCTACGGATCTGGCATTAAAGATATCTTTTATACTTTCGATACGGGACATTGTAAATACCTTGTATCTCTTTAAGCTTTACTTGCATCTTCTTTTGGCCTTTTGGCACCGCCAAACTCCCTCGAACGTTCTGTGGCCTCGATCACTGCATACATCAGTGCAAATCTGACCCTGTGCTCCTCTATAACTCGTATTCCTCTAATCGTTGTTCCACCGGGAGAGGTTACCATATCCTTCAGCTCCTCAGGGTGTTTCTTTGTCTCAAGCACCAACTTTGCAGCCCCAAGGACCGTTTGAGCAGCAAGCTCCAGTGCTGTTACCCTGTCCAAGCCCTCATGCACTCCACCATCTGCAAGCGCTTCAATTATCATAAAGACGAATGCAGGTGCACTGGCAAAACCAGTAACCACATCCATCAGATCCTCTTTAATTGTAACAACCTTTCCAACAGTGATAAAGATCTCCCTTGCAATAACTTCGTCCTCTTCGGTAGCAAATTTCCCCCGGCAGATGGCAGAGACGGACTCGCCAACAATGCATGCCATATTTGGCATAACACGGATAACCCTTCCTCCATCTCTTTCGATCCTTTCTGTGCGAATTCCGGCAGCAACAGATATTATGAGTTTATCTTTATCCATCAAGGGACCTATCTCCGAAACCACCTCCTCTATATGGTTGGGCTTAACGGCCAAGATAACAACCTTTGATTTCTTCGCTACTTCCTCATTTTTGTTGGTCACACTGACATCAAAATTCTCTTTCAAATATCTCAATCGACTCTCGTCCACATCGCCTGTAATGATCTCATCAGGAGAATATAAACCCGATTTTATTATACTCCTGATGATAGCCTCTCCGATATTCCCTGCACCTATAAATCCTATTTTTTTAGTCATCTTTTAGACTCCGGTAAATGACACTATATTCCAAATAAGATAAAAACCTATTTTCCTTTTTTCTCTTCTCTCTCTTAGTAAATTGATAAAAAGTATACATATTGGGATGTAGACTGTCATTGTTGCGAAAGATAGTGCCATCATATCTTTTGAAACCATAATATCATCTACACCTTGCAACTCAATGTCGCTTAGCCTAACTTCTTATATATGCACTTGGTTTGCATATAATTCCCTCTGAATGAACTTCAATTTAACGCTTACACTTCTTAACCCACTTCTTCGATTTAAGTCCCGACCACGCCATGCTCGGAATAAAATTTAGGGGGATTCACGGGGCGCGGTTGGTTGGGTTTATGCTAATTTTATGAATCTCTTGTTTTAAGTTTTTTTTGGTACAATATCAAAGTTATGCGAATCCCTGTTATAGTATAAGACTTATGTATCTTCAACCTATTTTAGCTTATGCAAGGGGATGGGATAGAACTTATAGATGCAAAATTAAGAGAGGAAAAGGATCCAAAGGTGCGACATAGGCTAAGAATGATACTTCTTCTGAAACCCAACTTTGACAGTTGGGTTATAAATAAGTATTTATACTCAAGAACCTAACAATTGATACTTAAGATCCTCATCGAGAAACTTTTCGATCCATCCTTTTGCAAAGCTGAGATGTGACGAAAACACTTCAAATTGCTCTCGTATCAACCTCAAAAACTCACACACAGCTTCTTTTTTTTAAATTGCTCTTGAAATCAATAACTGAGGTTCCATTTATCGCGTAAAAGCCAAAGGTAATTGCTCTTAGCTTTGTTGTATTCTTTCGTATTGCTGATTTACCAAACGACCATAGCCGCTGTGTATTCGCAGTTGTCTGTGGTGAGGTATCATCGAGAAATCCAATGATTGTTCTCCTACGTACTGCGGCGAGTTTTTTTTAAACGCTCCTCTGCATCTGCAGGTCTCCTGTAATCTCGCGGATAGGGCTTGGCATACTGCATCCCAAAACTCATTAAAATGATTCGTACCTGTTTCAACGAATATTCGACTCCGAAGGTGCTTTGTATAAACTCACGAACTTCACTTGTTGTCCAATCGCCTCGTTCCTTGAGTAACTCGTGGAGCTGCTCCTTCTGCTCTCTCTTGAGTTTAGACGGTCTACCACCGGCGTAGCGAGGCACTAATCCGGAATAACCCTGCTCATTCCAGCATTGAATTTGACAGTTACGGTCGAATACATAAAACCAGAGGAAAACGGTTCATCTTTTCCAATTTTGGGGGGGTTTCACAGGTGATTTTGGGGCAAAAACGGCCCGATTTTAGGCTTCTGTCAAATTAATTTTTTGAAGAAATTAGCGGATGTTAAGTGTCAAAGATGGGTTATGAAGGCCTGGTCGGATACAGTAAATAAGAAAGAATACACTTTGCCTCTAATTGCTACAAAAAGAGATGAATATCTTCAGGCGAACTTGGAAAAAATGATAATACTGCCCCAGGTGTCAGGTATTTTAATACAAAAGAGTTGTTGGGATTATTGTTTTATGATATTTAGAGCCCGGAGTAAACTCGCCTTACAATTTTATTTTTCTCAGAATGAGCTGAAGAATGTGAAGAAGGAATTTGAAGCAAAAACTGATAAAAAGCTGTCTACAAAGGATGTCTTATGTACACATCTGTTCACTATTGTTTCAGAATTGGATTCATACAACAAAAAGAGATATTCATCAATAGCAGTAGATATCAGAAACAGAGTGAATATGCCACAAAACCATTTGGGAAACGCTGTTACAAGTACAAATATGCTTACCAATCGGGGAGTTGATCCTCTTCAATTAGCTAATGATTTAAGAACAGCAGTTGACAATTTTCAGCGTTTGCATATGAATTATTTTTCAACAAAGGAATATATCGAGCAAAAAGGTGGCGCAAAAAAATTGATAGATTTGTTGCCACAGGTATTGACCCAGTAAAAAGGAGTCTATTGATCACCAGTTGGGCCAATTTTGGAGTATACGATGTAACATTTGGGGAATCAAAGCCCTTGTACTTCGCCCCTTTAAACGAATTCCCATTTCCCTGGTTATCAGTAATAGTTGAAGGGTTCTCAAATTAGGGTCTGATCTATTCTACGGATCTGCCGACGAAATTAACTATGAAACTAAAGCTGTAGGATAACCTTAAAAAATACATAAATATCGCGATCAAAAAGAGGTTATGCCAGAATTGATAGGAAAAGTAGGATGGTTGTTATAGTTAGAAATGGCTCCATTAAAAGACTAATCCAAGAGAGAAACTTTCTTATGAAGATTTTAAATCCTCTGCAACACCATCAAGCCCCAGTTCCACAAGTTTCTCTGTTGTTGGAATCCCAGTTTGAACATCCCAGCCCCGCTCATCGTAATAGTCATCAAGTAATTTTTCAGCAAGCTCTTCAGTAACTCTTACACCGCCATAAAAGTAAGTAAGTCTTGATTTGATCAGGTGCTCGGGAAATAGATCATCTTTTCTATTAAAACCCTCTCTAACATTTAATACCTTATACAGATTCCATGCCCTTTCAGCGGCTTTCATATGGTCCTCTCTTCTCGTCTGCCTCCCTGTTACAGCAGAGTAAAGCTCAGCACAGAGCTTGGCGCTGTAGAATCTATTTATCTGCGCTCGTGCACATACTCCCAGAGAGCCAAGGACTGTGAACCAATCCTCGGAGTATCTCGTGAGCCTTCCGACACTGAATCCCATCTTCTCTTCGGGTGGGATGAATATCCTATCAATTGCATCTTCCGGTATTCCTGTCCTATCAAAGTGGGTCCTGAAAGAATCGAGTGGACGGCCTGGTGCAAAGTAGGTCGGAGATCCTCCGGAGGCGACCTGTGGCCCTCTTGGATTAACAATCTGTTCAAATTCGATTGTGCCGAGACGCATCATCTTCGGATCGACAACAAAGCTCATACCTTTTATGATGGAAGTATATTCTTCCAATTCATCTCCAAATCTCTTCACAATCCCGCATAAGCCCTCTGCCAAGATATCGCCAAAACCTTGTCTGTATGAGGTCATTTCAAGCAATTTAAGTATCGTATCAAAATTCTTCTTCAATGCAAGGCCATCTGTATCCTGATCTGTTATTACTCCACGTTTGTAAAGATCGAAGACAAATAAAAAGAGATTTGTTATCGCTACCGAGTCGAGTCCATATCTGTTTATCATATCGAAACATTTTATAGTCCGATCATAAGAGCCAGCGCCAATCACACCGAGTTGATATGCATTGACAATAGAGGCCTGATAAGAGACCATACCTGCAAACTCACCCTCTTTTATCTCGATCAGATCTTTATCACCAATCGGGCAGGATGGGCACGCAATTCTCGCCTTCTTCAGTTTCTCAATATACTGATCCTTTGGCACGATTGGAATCGAACGAATCAGTCCATACTTCATCCATTCTTCACGTAGGGGATACTTTAATATGCGATCGTACAACTTTTTGTATGACTTCATAAGCCTATTTCGGTCAGAAACCTCTACGCCTTTTGTACCTCTTGTAATAATTGCCTTGAGGTTCTTTGATCCCATTACGGCTCCAAATCCACCTCTTCCAAGTGTAGAGATTCTATCAACGAGGGCCATCGATATTTTGACCATATTCTCTCCTGCCTGCCCAATCGAGATCACTCCACAGTTGTCATACATCTTCCATAGCTCATCAGCGGTTTCATTGGTATCTTTTCCCCACAGATGGCTTGCATCATTTAGGTGAACATCATCGTCAGAGATACTCAGGTAAACGGGACTCTCTGCTCTGCCCGTCACAATAACATGGTCATAGCCTGCGTTCTTCAACATACATCCAAAACTCATACTACCACCTGCCCATCCGATAGAACCGTTTATTGGCATCTTTGAAGTAATATAAATTCTCGATGTAGCAGGAACAACCGTACCGACAAGAGGCCCTGCACCAATTATAATCGGGTTATCTGGCGAGAGTGGATCTATTCCTGGCTCGATGAGATCGTAAGCCAGCTTGAGATTGATACCAAGACCACCGATGAAATCTTTAATCAGATCTTCGTCAAGTGGTTCTTTTCCGATTTTGCCTGTGGTTAAGTCCACATGAAGTATGTTTCCGGCGTAGCCATAATACATTCACTCACCTCCTTTTTCTAGCGCTCCATACAAACAATAGTTAGCACAGAGCACACAACCTTTTACGCATTCATCGGCGAAACTGATTCTTCTTTCGTGATCCTTTTCCTCAATTAAAATGTGGGACTTCGATGGGTTAAACGCCTTTTCATATGTAAAAGAGCAGTGAAGTTGACATATTAAGCATCCCGTACAATTTTCTTTATGTACAATAATTTTACCTTTATCCATTGCATCACATCTTTTAGTTGTGATATGATGATATATAATACTTGACTATAATTTTATATAAACAACTGCAATACCGTAGTTATAAAGAGGCAGATGACGAGCCAACCATTATAAGGAGGGTAAAAGCTCTGGAGAAGAAGTTTTCAACGATAAAATAATTTCATCGTATCAAATTAGATTACCAAGTTATTGATGGTGTAGGCCATGCTTGATCGTGAATATCCTGTATTTGATATCATCGTCTTTAAGCTCCTCTTCAATTCGTTTTACTATGAGTTTATCTGGATGATATAGACCCTTAATCCTTTCCGAGATATCTTCGAAGCTCGAAAATTCACTCTTCTTACGCTCGTTTATAATCGACCACATCGTCTTCTTCCCGATTCCTGGAAGTAACTCCAGCATATGCAGTCTTGTCGTTATCGCGTAAGACTCGTTATAGACATCAAGAAATCTCTCTTCGTTACTTTTTACTATCTCTTCGATCACATACGGGAGCTCTATTTTTGCTCCATGTGTCAGCTCATCATATCTCAGTTGCCTCTTCACATGATCGATTACATCTCTCTCGTCAGCTCCAATGTACACTCTCTCCTGAGTCTGTGTAACTTTCCCCTCTTTTGGTACAGCTTCCATCAGAAAAAACTTCTTTTCCCCAATCACTTGAACGATCGGTTTCTTCTGAAAAACCGGTCGGTTATCTTCAGGATAACCGTACGGCAGATAGTCCAAGACCCAAGCATGCGTTTCCTTCTCTTTTTTAGAATCCTCAGGCCTCATATCTCTCCTCCAAATGACGGATCTATTTACTGTAATCTGAGACTAAATCAAGTATTTTATCTAGCTCTTCATCTGTCAGTGTGAATCGCTCTTTTGCATATACTGATCTGAGCTCATCCCTTGTTTTTGGCATCAAATCAGATATTTTTATCGCTATTTCTGGCTTCATCTTATCAAGCTTGACCAGTTTTTTGACCAGCGCGCGTGCAGATTTACCATCAGTCTTGGCAAACTTGTTTGCATGAGCAATTGCTTTTCGTTTTCCATACGCCATATCCTCATCGGAGACATGCTTATCTTTAATCGAGTTTAAAATATCTTTTGCTTCTGCAAGTGTTATCGACTCCTCGCTAATTACTTCTTTTATGAGCATCATTTATCAAATCAAAATATCGTATCTCTATATAAATATATATCGGTCATAATGAGATTAAATATCCAAAATATTTATAGAGGATTGCACTTTATGTTGGGTGAGGGAAAAATTGGCAAGAGAGATAGTCGGCATAATATTCGGAGAGACAAGCCCATTTGAATTTAAATTTGCCGTTTCTGATGTTGAAACGAAGAGAAGTGATTATGTTAAGGTATCGCATAACTCAAGATGGGTGCTTGCACAGGTTGTTGCAATCACAATATCCAGCGATGTCTTATCACTCGATGCCGCCATAAGTGCCGCCTCAGGAAAGAGAATCGGTGATACTGAAGAGAAGATTGTTGCAAAGGCTATAGTCATCGGCTCGAAGGATAAGAATGGACTTCTCAGAACTCCAAAAACACCTTTTTCACCTGGCGATAAGGTCTATAAAGCAGACCATTCTCTCATCAAGAAGACACTGGGACTGGCATCAGGAGATGCATATATCGGTCTACTGGAAGGAAGCGATATTCAGGTACGTATCGATGTTAACAAGCTGGTACAACACCACTGCAGCATACTTGCTAAGACCGGAAGCGGGAAATCATATACAGCGGGAGTTATTATTGAGGAACTTATAGAAAAAGGAGTGCCACTCTTGATCATCGACCCTCATGGCGAGTACACCTCTCTGAAGGGAGTGAACAGAAACAAGGATGATAATATTCTGATGGAGAGATTTGGGTTACTGCCAAGAGGATATGACTCCGTTATAACTTTTACACCATCCAACCTGACCTTGAATCAAGTAGCTGATGAAGTTTTCAGACTTGATGGTGTCAATCTGAGTGCTAAAATGCTCTCACAACTTATGCCATCGCTTACAAACACTCAGATAGGCGTTTTATACAGGTCAGTTAGAAGAGTGATGGCACATAATGAGTTTTACACAATCGAAGACATTCTAGCCGAAGTCAGCGGTGATAATAGCAACGCCAAGTGGAACGTCATAGACGCACTGGAGTCGCTCAGAGATATGGGCATCTTCTCCGATAGTCCCACTGTGATCGATGATCTTATGCAAAAGGGAAAAACATCCATAATTGATATGAGAGGTGTTGATCCGGATCTGAAGGACATCGTTGTATCTATGATTTGTGGTGAGCTATGGGAAGCAAGAAAGATAGGAAGAGTTCCTCCTGGCATGCTAATAATAGAAGAGTCTCACGAGTTCTGCCCTGAGAAAGGGTATGGAAAGACAGCGAGCTCAAACATAATAAGAACGATTGCATCGGAAGGTAGAAAGTTCGGTTTGGGACTGATGGTAATATCACAAAGACCTGCCAGAATTGATAAGAATGTTCTTTCACAGTGCCATACACAGATAATTTTGAGGATTACAAACGCAAACGACCTCAGGGCCTTAACCAAAGGATTGGAGGGGATAAGTACGGAGCTTGAGGAGGAGATCAAGAGGCTACCACCAGGGGTGGCCCTCCTTGTCAGCGATGACATTGAGAGGCCGATATCGGTCGATATCAGAGTACGAAGGAGTGCACATGGCGGAGAGTCAATATCCATATTGGATGAAGAGGATAGCGAAGAAGCACATGAAAGCCTGATTACATCGATCTTCAGGAGAAGTGAAAGGGATTAGAGATGCCCGACTACCTTATTTTGCTCGAAGGTGCATGGATAGTGAAGGATGTAGATTCGGTAAATGACGCTGCAAGCATCGCAATTTCAGAGATTGGAAAGAGGTTGAATCCCAAATTTAAGTACGTAGATTTTGAGGTCGGTAAGGGGGTGTGTCCAGCCTGCAAAGATGAGGTTGATAAAGTTATCCTGGTCGCAAGAACAGCACTTGTTGGAATTCTGTTCAAGATGAAAGTGTATGATGCAAAGAACGAGAAACATGCCTCACAAATCGCAAAATCCGTAATCGGAAAGGCACTCAGAGATATACCTTTGAAAGTCGTTGAGATGAGTGAGATTAAAGATGGTTAGTCCTCAAATAGCTTGCACTATACCACAATCTCATTATCAGAAAGTTGTTTTAATATATCCTCTACAACCTCTTCCCTGAGATCTACCTCTTCGGATAATTCTCGAATTGATGGGTGGCCTTCCCCCAAAATCACGTATAGAATGCTACGCTGATGGTAATCGTCCAGCTTCCCGATGATGTTGTGGGCCTCTTCCAGAATCTTTTGTTTAATTTGACATAGATGCATACGCTGTTCTTCCAGCTCCTGGATGGATCCATTGATATCTTTAATGAAGTTTGAGAGCTCGCTTAACCTTCTCAATGAATTCTTTGCCTTTGATATGCGCTGATATTCAAGGTCGAGGTCTTCAAACTTGGAGGTTATCCTTTCGCTCAAATCCTCAAAAGTCTTCAGCCCCACATCAAACATACATGGGCCAAGGTCTATGCGGATGGAAAATTGCTTATTGGGCATATAGTATGTCCGTGGAGGTCCGGCAGTACTCTCCATCTCATACGATTCTACAACACCGGCCTCTTCCAAGGCTTTAAGATGCTTTGTTATAGCTTGCTGACTAATTTTAAGCTCTTTTGATAGTTGCAATGGATAATGTGCCTCTTTTACCAATTTATACAATATTTTGCGTCTTATTGGGTTTTCAACTACCTTCAGGAGTACATCAAGATCCGCCCTTCTTCTCCTCATTCAGCTACACCCTTTTATGATCATCGGTGAGACGGTATAAAACAACTTCAACGTTTTATCAACCAAAGGTTGTATACCTATGATTGATATTTAACTTTAAGATCATATAAAGCTTTCGGCATAGAATTTAGGTCATCCAGAAACCCCTGTTTATCCATCATCACGAATTAGAATGGTCATCTCGCAGAACCATTCTATTTTCATGCATCTTTTGTGCTATTTAAAAAAATAACTAATTTGCCAAAGCTTCCTAAATAACACCACAATACATATTTACCATAGCCCCCTAAGTATATACACCATGCCTTTTACAAGCAACCGTCCAAAATTAAACTTAACTCAAAAAGAGATCGACAAATTAACCGAGATTTCCAATTCCAGGA